>JAJYBW010000171.1 GCA_021778815.1 Acidobacteriota bacterium
GAACTGGACCTGGCGCACATCGCGCATATCCGCGGCTAACAGAGCCAGTGACGGTCCGGCGATCATGCGACCGCTGGGGAGTCGCAAGAAGTCGGAGGTGCGGCCCTGAATATTTCCAATCAACGGCAGCGATCGTCCGCAAGGGCAGCGCATCTCGGAGTCGAGGCTGGCAAGATCGCCGATTTCGTAGCGGATCAGCGGCATCGACCGATTCAATAGATCCGTGACCAGCACGCGGCCCATTCCCGCAGGAAGATTGGGAGCGGGGTCGACTTCAACAATCAAGGCATCCGCATTGACGTGCAGGCCGCTGTGATATTCACATTCGCTGGCGATGACGCTGACTTCGCGACAGCCGTAGCGGTCGAAGACTTTGCCGCGGAAGGTTTCTTCCAGAATTTGCCGTTTGCCGGGAAGCAGCATCTCGGCGCTGACAATCATGGATTCGAACGTAATATCGTGAATCTTGTTGGCACTGCAGAATTCCGCGAACAGGACCGCCGACTGGGCATAGGCCACCATGAACCTGGGCCGATACTTACGCAGGACGCCGACGTACTGCATCATGGCTTCTTCGCTGACCGCAGCGGTGTGAAGCGATAAATTTCGATAGAGAAATTTCTGCCGCCAGGCCGGGTTCGGATCGGGGTGGTCGCCCAAATCGAACCGCGAACCCCAGGGGTGCGCGTACCAGTCGCCGATACGCAAGCCGGCCCAGGAGTTGTGTCGCGCCGTGCTGGCCATGCGTGAGTCGAAGCGCTCGATGTCGACAAAAAATTGCAGCGGGCTGCCGGTGGATCCTCCGGTCTGATTCTGCTGCCGCTTGCTGGGTGGAACATTGCTGGAGACCAGCAGATCCTGGTGATCCTGGAGATCGCGTTTGGTCAGTACCGGCAGCAGGCGCAGATCTTCATGGGTATGAATGTCGAGCGGGGTCAGTCCCGCTTCCGTCATGCGATGACGATAAAAAGGAACATAGCGATAGGCGTCGATCAACTGTTGCCGAAGACGTCGCATCTGCAGCTTGCGCAAATCGTCCGGGTGCAGATACTGGCTCCGCTCAAACTCCCGCATATAGCGGGTGAAGCTGGGATGGTTGAGTTTCGCCCATAAGGGATGAATGACGTGACGGATGGCCGCGCCGGTAAAGTCGAACGAGTTGGACATTTGGGATGCCTTGATTTCGTCGCTCATCCGGCCACCTGCGCCACTGCTTGATCCAACTGGAATGTGGATTGCCGGGATGTATAGCCTTTGCCCTCAAGCATGCCTTTATGGGCGTCGCGAACGGGAGCAAAGTGAAACTGGTTGAGCAGGCGCTGCAGTTTGTCCTCCATCATGGTCGTTCCCCAGGTTTGGCGAACGGTGGACTGAAACGAAAGTGGAATGTGGGGCTGGTATGGATCGATTTCCCAAGGGTGCAGGTAGAGCATGGCCGGCGACTGCATATCTTTCTCCCAGGCTTCCAGGCCGCGCTGAATGTACTGGAAGGGAAGCAGGCGCAGGTAGGCGCCGCCGCCGACAGAAAGGTTGCGTCCGGCGACTCTCCAGGTGGCGATGGGGAATTCCATCAGTTGACCGTGAGCCACCGGATACGCACTGCGAGGCGCCTTGGGATTGCCATACGTCGGATGATTGACGGGGTGAACGCTGGAGTCATAGCTGAAGCCGAGCTGGGCGAGGGTGTCAAACGCCCACTCACAGCCCGGGGTGATGGAGAAGCACGGTGCACGATAGCCGAAGATGGGTTCCTGAATCACCGACTCAATCAAATCTTTTGCGGTTGCAGTAGACTCGTGAAACTGATTGGGACTCATGCGATGGACCAGCTGGTGATTCAGGCTGTGGCAGCCGATTTCATGACCGCGCTGATGGATTTCTCGAACCAGCCGCGGATAGCGACGGGCCACCCAGCCGAGCACGAAAAATGTCGCTTTCGTATGATTGCTATCCAGCAGGTCGAGCAGGCGGTGGGTGCTGGGCTCGATCCTCGAGGGCTGATGTTCCCAATCGGAAAAGGAAACGCCCTGCGAGGCGACTTCAGTGTGGAAATAATCTTCCAAATCGATGGTGAGGGCATGGCAGGGGCGATCGCTGCGGTTCGTTGGGCGCCTGGACACGACGGCCTGACCGGCGATGATGGACGGCCCTGTGAAGGTCTTCTGCGCCGACTGCAAAGAAACAGATTCCTTCTCGGTACGACGGGAAAGTAAAGGAATGATCCCGGCATAGCCAAGGCAGAAAAGACCAAAACCGAGCAGACCCAGGGGTTCAAAGTGAAGCGTATGCGCGAAAGTGAGATTCAGTGCGATGGCAGCAATTGCGACAATCACCAGGATGACGGCGGATTTGCCCA
The DNA here is from genome assembly GCA_021778815.1 of Acidobacteriota bacterium. Classification (GTDB taxonomy): domain Bacteria; phylum Acidobacteriota; class Terriglobia; order Terriglobales; family Acidobacteriaceae; genus JAKAAZ01. Next base: position 2,357 of record JAJYBW010000171.1, read on the forward strand.
GCACGGATGATCCTACTTGGTTCATGAATATCCCTTCAACGGTGAGCCACAGGAATGTGCTCAACGAAGATGAATGCAACTGCGGGGCCAAACCGTTTGCGCGGCTGGCGACGCGGGATTGGCGATTCTGAAGGGTTCCACTGGGAGGGGAGGATGCAACCCCACAAGCTATGTGCAGGAATTTGCACTGTGAGGTGGCTGAAAGCCCATAGTTTACCCATCTTCTACACCACGTTTGTTGGCCGGGGAAGGGTAAAACCAGAGGGGAGTTGTGACAAAATCGTGAATTGCGAAAGGGGCCCGAGCGAAGCCGCGCCCCCCTTGGTAAGCCTCATGCCTCAGGGCGAGAGTACGAGGCGATGAGGCGCGGAACTATGCAACTTCCCGCTGGATTGCCTGCGCTTCCAACAGCCCAATGATCTGGAAGCTGCTGAGAGAAGTTTTCGGAACGAAGAGGCTGCGATTGTTGGTCAGCTCATCGACGGGAAAAAGCTGGAATGCATTCTTCGTCAATAAATCGATGTCGTTTGAAACGCGGCCTTCCATGATTTCGCCATCCTGAAACGTGAGCCGGACCCAGAGGAAGGGGTGAATCGAGAGAGTGTCGAAAAATCTCACATCCTGTTGCGCAGGGCTGCCGGTGAAGGAATTGACGAAGAAGACCGCCTTGGCATCTTCCAGGCGGAATGTCACCGCTGGGCCACCGTCCTGCGGGTCGATGGTCATGCTGACCGGCAGGTCGTTGGGAACAATGCTGGGATCGTGGGAGTTGGTGTCGGTGCGGTAGTAGCCGTACAGCACCTTCGAATTCTTCAGATTTACAACGACGTTATGAAGCATGGTTGACCTCTCAAGAAAAGGGGATTGAATGCGGCATCCTAGGCAGGCAACAGCACATCAGAATTGCAATTTAAGCAGATTGCGCGGGCGCAGACAGGTTGTATTGCCGGATCTTGTAGAGCAATGCCTTGTAACTGATGTTCAAGCGGCTGGCGGCGATACGGCGGTTCCACTTGGTTTCCGCCAGGGTATCGCGAATGGCCTGCATTTCTGCCTGATCTTTCAAGCCACGGACCATGGATTTGAGATCGGGGCTGGAGGTTGCGGTGACCTGGCTGTTCCGTTCCGGGACAGGCAGGAAGTAGCCAGGAATTTTTGATTCGAGATCGGCCAACGCCGCCGGTTCGTCGCGGATGACGAGATAACGTTTCACAAAGTTGCCCAGTTCGCGGAGGTTGCCGGGCCAGTGATAGGCCACACATGCCGCGATCATCTGCGGCGAGAAGTGGACCGGTTCCAGCTCGTGGGTCAGGGCCAATTGCTGCGACATCTGCGTGAGGACGTAGGGAATCTCCTCGCGACGCTCCCGCAGCGGCGGAATGTGCAGGACGAAGGTGCTCAATCTGTAGTAGAGGTCTTCGCGGAAGGTCTTTTCGACCAGCGCTTTTTGAATGTCGATGTTGGTGGCGGCCAGGATGCGGGCGTTGGTTTGTTTTTCTCCGCGGCCGCCGAGCCGGGAGAAGCTTCCATCCTGCAGCACATGCAGCAGCTTGGCTTGCAGCTGCGGGCTCATCTCGCCGATTTCGTCCAGAAGCAACGTACCCTTGTCGCACATTTCAAACTTGCCGGGCTTGGACTTGGTCGCGCCGGTAAAGGCGCCGGCCTCGTAGCCGAACAATTCGCTCTCCAGCAGGTCGAGAGGAAGGGCAGCGCAATTGATCTTGAGCCACTCTTCATTGGAGCGGCGGGACAGGCGATGAATGAGGCGGGCAACGACCTCTTTGCCGACGCCACTTTCGCCCGTAATCAGCACGGGAATGTCGGCGTGAGCGATGGCGGCAGCCTGATCATAAATCTTTTTCATGGCAGGCGTGGCGGCCAGGAAAAAGGTTCCATTGCCAAGTTCCTCACGAATGATGGAGCTGCTTTTTGCTTGAACCTGGGAGCTGAGCACACGATCGCGAACACGGCGCAGGATGGCGTCCAGTTGATGTTTCAGGAATGGCTTGGGCAATACATCGTAGACACCCTCGCGGGCAGCGGCAAGAAATCCGGAACGATTGCCGGCGGGAATGAGAAGAACGACGCTGAGATGCGGAAACTGCTGGCGCAGCTTGATCAGGATAGTTTCAAGACTGACACCGGGAAGCGTGGTGTCAATCAGCACCAAGTCGGCAGCCACGGCAGCGCGGCAAGTTTCCGCGACGTCGATTACCGGTAGAGCATTGACGGTGCAGTCGAGGCATTCCAACAGATTCTGAACATAGCCACGTACTGGAATCTCATCTTCGACAAGGACTACGCGCAATTGTTGATTCACAAACACCACCCTGTAGGTTGCAGCAACATCGATCCGAACCTATGAATCGCGAACGAATGTTATCTGGGGGTCGGTGCGAAAACAGGGAAACCTGTATCTCGTCACTCTTTGGTTCGAGAATCCCAGACAGAAGTAGCGCAGTAGATCAAAAGAAAATCAACAACGTGTGAATACATTCAGGCGAGTGGAATGGTAAGGGTTTTTTGCCGTACTCAGCCAAGTTGCAACTTAAGTTTCAAACCGTGCATGGATGTGTCGAACATCGATCCGGCTGCCCGGCGAAACCTCACCCGTTGTTGTAAATGTCTAAGCTCGGAGAGGGGTGATGAGCGTCACTCCGCGGGGCTGGTGTAAGGCCCCCGTCGAAGGATCGTCCCACCCTCTTGAGACCGTCGCCAGGTTCATTGCGCGGCGCATCTCCCTCCTGATCACAGTGCTGATTCTGCATGTTCTATCCGACTTTTACAACAGACTTTTAGTAACACCTCGAGCGAGTACCGACGAAAGTAACCACTGTTCATTGTTACTTCGTGGTTACGCGCATTCAATTGCGGTCCAATCCAAAAATTTTGACGAGATTGCAATTGGATTTGTGAGCGAGCTTGGACGAAATGTGTCAGAAAATGCATGGCAGCGATGTGTGTGAAAACTTTTACCCAATGCGAAGTGAACTTCCCATGCGGGGATTCGGAACAGGGAGGGAAAAAGATTGCACCTTTGCAAGGGACCCCGTTTCAGGTGTCCGGCAAGCGGATCGGCAAAGGACTCGATACGGCTGCAGGGCTATGATTCGCAACGGCTGGCGGGAGCCGCAGGAGGGCCGAGATCGGCTCAGGGATGCCAATGATTCTGTTTGGCGTCGTACGTGCAAGATAGAGCGCGAGACGAAAAATCATGCAATTGATTTCACCATCTTTCGCGTCGATGCCGGTCCTCCTGGGAGACTCCCAGGCGATGGCCGCGGTCCGTCGCCAGGTGCAACTGGCCGCGACGGCGGGAATGCCGGTGCTGATCACCGGCGAGAGCGGCACCGGGAAAAACGTTGTCGCACAGAATCTACACATGCTGTCGGCGCGCCGCGACGGTGCGTTTGTGCAGGTGAATTGTCCATCGCTGCCGCACAGCCTGATTGAGAGCGAGTTGTTCGGCTACGAAGCGGGAGCCTTCACGGGAGCCAATCACAGCCGCAACGGCAAAGTGGACCAGGCTCAGAACGGGACGCTGTTCCTGGATGAGATCGGGGACCTGGATGCGTCGGTGCAGGCCAAGCTGCTGCAGGTACTGCAGGATTTCCGCTTCAGCCGGCTGGGTGGGACAGAGGAGCGGGCGGTCGATATCTGGCTGATCTGCGCCACCCATCGCAACCTGCAGGCGGACATTAAAGCGGGCCGTTTCCGTTCAGATTTGTTCTATCGCATTAACGTCGTCTCCATCGAATTGCCACCACTGCGCGACCATCGTTCCGATGTGACCCTGTTGCTGATGCATTTCCTGCGCCACTATGAGCTGAAGTTCGGGCGCACGCTGGCGCCGTTTTCCAGCTCGGTGATGAAGTTGCTGGAGGCCTACCACTGGCCGGGAAATGTACGTGAACTGGAGAACCTGGTAAAGCGTTACGTCGTGCTGGGCAGCGAGCAGGCCATTGTGGAAGCGCTGAACGAAAGCGAATCGGCCTCGACGGACTCGGTCTTCATCCCGGACGGGAATCTTCCGCTGCGCATCCAGACGCAACGCGCGGTGCGGATGATGGAGCGGCAGATTATTCTGCGCGCGTTGAACGAGCATCGCTGGAATCGCCGCAAGACGGCGCAATCGCTGGATATCAGCTATCGGGCGCTGCTTTACAAGATTAAGGACGCCGGCTTGCCCCGGTTGCGTCAGGCGCATTCTGACGTGTGTTCCCCCGAGGAGAACCAATGATGAGAGGAAAAGGAATGTTGTCTCGATGGTCCCAATTTACAGTCGCTGCGGCAGCGGTGAGCTTGACTTGCTGCCTGCTGCACGCGCAAACGCAACCGGCGGTGGCGCCGGTTGGAAATTTCAATAATCCCTTCACCACGCCAGCGGCGCCGGTCGGAACCTCGTTTCAAAGCAAGTCTGGAGAACCCGCGCTGGCGCAGCCGGACTCGAGGGTTGTCCCATCTGTGGATGCCCACTATCGCATCGGTGCGGATGATGTGTTGACCGTGAATGTGTGGCATGAACCGGAAGTCTCGCGCAACGTGCCGGTTCGCCCTGACGGCAAGATTTCACTGCCGCTGGTGGGCGATGTGCAGGCAGCGGGTTTGACGCCCACGCAACTGAAGACGGAGCTGGAAGTGCGCTTCGAGAAGTTCCTGACCAATCCGGCTGTGAGCGTTATTGTGGCGGAGATTCGCAGTCAAAGGGTCAATGTGCTGGGCCAGGTGATGCGTCCGGGAACATATGCGCTGATTCCACCCATGAACGTGATTGATGCGGTGGCGACCGCGGGTGGATTGAGGGAGTTTGCCAAGCCGAACAAGATTTACGTGTTACGGACCTTGCCCAACGGCCAGGTGGAACGCATCAAGGTGCAGTACAACAACGTGCTGAAGGGCAAGCGAGGCAGCGTGGATGTGATGTTGCAGACGCGCGATACC
>JAJYBW010000172.1 GCA_021778815.1 Acidobacteriota bacterium
GCATTGCAAAGAGCGCAGGCGGAAGCTCGCGCTGCCCAGGCTCAGGCCGCCGCCGCACAAGAGGCCCAGGCTCGCGCTCAGGCGGAAGCTGCCAAGGCCCAGGCCGACGCAGCCGCCCAAAAATCAGCGCAACAGGCGGCCCAGGCCATTGAAGCGCAACGGGCACTCCGAGCCCAGCTTCTGGCCCAGCTGAATTCTGTGCTGCAAACCGTGGATACGCCGCGGGGCCTCGTCGTCACCATGGCAGACATTCTGTTCTCAACCGGCAAGTATCAGCTGTCGCAGAATGCGAACCTGGCGCTGGCGAAAATGGCCGGCGTCATCCTGGCTCATCCAGGGCTGAAGTTGAAGATTGAAGGCTACACCGACAGCACCGGCAGTCCTCAATTCAACCTCAAGTTGTCAGGCCAACGCGCAGATGAGGTTCGAGCGTTTCTGATCTCGCAGGGTCTCAGTCCGGATTCGGTGACCTCGGTGGGCATGGGCGCCGCAGATCCTGTGGCCAGCAACGACACGGCTGCGGGTCGGCGGCAGAACCGGCGCGTGGAAATTGTCGTTTCCGGTGAAGCGATCGGCACCGCCGCCTCATCCGGGAACTAATATCAGCCCACTCGGTTGCGGACGCGGCGATCACCAGCGCGTCTGCATTGCCTGGGAGAGACTGACAAGGTTTTCTGGAACCACTTGGATGACCCAGTCACCGGGACGATCCTGCTTTTGAATTCAACCTGCCGGTGGATTCTTTTGACACCACCCTGGCACTAATTCACCCACCACACATAAGGAGATTCGAAATGATCTTTCATCGAAGCAAGTTCAAGGCATTGTTGGCGGGGCTTGTCGCAGTTGTCATCACAATTGGACTGCACGGTGCGCTTGCCCAGGATCTGGTTCACGGAATCAGTGGAGTTGTGAAGAGCGTCGATAAGGGAACCCGAACATTTGTTGTGAAGACTGCCGATGGCACCGAGCACTCCTTCAAGTGGACCGATAAAACGGTGGTCAGGGGAAGCAAAGACATCGCCAAGGGCACGAAAGATACAAGTAAGGATGTTGCCAAGGCGACCGAGGATACCGGCAAAGACATCGACAAGGGTAGTGTCGATACCTACATGGATGCGAAGAAGGGCGCCAAGGTCACTGTCCGCTACACCGAAAAGGGCGGCGAGAAGACCGCAATCGGCGTAAAAGATGCCGGCAAGGCCACCGGAAAAGCGCTCGCTCAGTAATCGAGCAGCGTACAGATGTTCGTCAATCGTTTTTCACAGGGAACATCGTGGGGGAAGCGCCGGTCGCTCGCTTCTGTACTTGTTGTTTGTCCGTGAATTATTTGCATCGTCCATTCAATGTAGTTGTCGGGTGAGTTCGGGCTTCTTGGAGTTTTGTTTCCCGGATTTCCGATTCGAGAACCAGCGTGGCATCCGCACCGGGTTCCGACCGATGCGCCGAATCTTAACGCCTTCGACGTGAACTGCAGGGAATCCAGCAACAGGCATCAACAGAATGACAAAAGCCCACATCTCGCAGATGTGGGCTTTTGCGTGGCAATCTCTGGTCATATTCGATCGATGAACCCGGCGTGATTAGTGGTGTCCACCGCCTCCGTCATGTCCACCGCCGCCTCCGGGGCCGCCGCTGGGATGTCCTTCGTCTCCTCCGCTCGGACGTCCTCCGCTCGGATGCCCACCGGTATTCGACTGTGGATGACGGTTCGAATTTCCCCTATAGCTGGACTGGTTCGGTCTCGGCTGCGCCGCATTGCGGTTGTAGTTCTGCTGCGGACTGCTACGAAACTGCGGATTGCCACGGAACTGCGGGTTGCCATGGTTCTGCTGCGGATTGCCACGAAACTGCGGGTTGCCATGGTTTTGCTGCGGATTGCCACGAAACTGCGGGTTGCCATGGTTTTGCTGCGGATTGCCACGGAACTGCGGGTTGCCATGGTTTTGCTGCGGATTGCCATGGAACTGCGGGTTGCCATGGTTCTGCTGCGGATTGCCATGAAACTGCGGGTTGCCGTGGTTGTAGTTGCCGCCGTGGTTATAGTCGCCACCATGGTTGTAATACGAACCTCGGCTGCCCGGATAACCATGTGGACTGCCAGGGCGGTTAAAGCCGCGGTTGTAGACAGTCACACTGCGGGTGTAATAGCGGTTGCCTCCGTAGTAGATGGCGCGGTGATCCCAGTCAGGATGCCAGCTGTGCCATCCCCAGCCCCAGTGCGACCACATCCCAATCCCAATACCAACGCCAAAGCCGATGGCGAGCCCGCTGCCAAAGTACACGCCCGCAGGCGGCCCGTAGTAATAGCCCGGGTAAATCCCGATCGGCGCGCCATACACGCCCCACGGGTTATATGTCGGGACGTAGACCACCTCGGGATTCGCCGGTACGATAACAATGTTTCCGCCATCGTCGGAAACGTTCTGCTGTGGCGTGTTTTGCAATGTGCCGGCGGCCTGCGCCCGGGCGCGCATGGTTTGCACTGCAGACATTACATCGTCCGGCTGGTTGTAGTAGGCGTTGCCCAGATCGGTCGTCCACTGAATATTTCGATCCATCTGCGCCAGAACCGACGGGAACGCGACCAGTGCTTTCACGCTGGGGTCCCAGTCTTGCTGGTTGGCATCGGCCGCCAATTGATCTGGTGGCATATTCCCCTGCGACTGAACCCAGCGATCCGCTTCCACCACCTGCGTGGGATAAGTGGAGGCCGCCAGAACCTGCGCCACCAGCGCGTCTGGATACAGCGCGATCGGCGCGACCATTTGCCCCAGTTCTTCCGGACTTAAGGGCTCCCCCTGGGGCGCACCCTGGTCCGGAGGTGGCGCGCCCTGATCCTGAGGTGGACCTTGGTCCTGCGGAGCGTACTGATCCTGCGAGCCATTTTGTCCTTGCGGCGGAGGTGGGGGCGGTGGCTCCGTTCCGTTATATTGCTCCTGCTGCTGCGGGGCCGTCTGCGCAAATAAAAGACCGCCCTGTCCCATAGGCACGATCAGGAAAATCAGGACGCCCGCAAATATTTGCCTGGCCAGCAGCGCGGCGCGTGCGATACCCATCCAACGCGCCGAAGAGGACGGCAGCGTACCGCTCAGTCTCTGCAGAAATAGGGTTGCCGGAAAAATATTTTTCTGACTGTTCGATTTCATTTTTCCCTCTCTAACAAAAGGCAAACCAGCATTGCTGGACCCAATCCAAATGCTGCCAAAAACTCGACCAGGCGACTGGTATGGATGGTAACCCTTGTCAGGGTCGATAGTTGCTCCAAAATGGGTGTTGATCTCAATACCTCTTACACCCAGAACCAACCCGAAAAGGGCAGCGTTCTCTCATCCTGTTCGCTGTTAGCGCGGAGAATCCCTCACGGTTTGATGCAGCCCGCCATCGCGCACTCGCGGTACCCTTATTGCATGAGCCAGCCCATGCATTCTTCTCCGAATATCAATATTGTTCAGGCGCCGGACTATCGCGACGGCTACGCCAACAGCGTCCAGGTGCGTGCCAGCGTGTGGGACTTTATGTTAGTTTTTGGCGCCGCCCGCCAGGATTCTCCCGATGAAGTTGTCCTGCGAAATTTTCAGGGAATCTACCTGAGCCCGCAGCAGGCCAAAGCACTGTGGAACCTGCTGGGTCAGAACCTGGCGCAATATGAGCAAGCCTTTGGTGCTATCAATCTGGAGCCCACGCAGGCGTTTCCGGCCGCCGGCCCCGGCAACGGTCCGATACACTAAACCCGCATTGGTGCGAGTCAGCCATTGGAAGGTCCCCCAGTTTCCCCTTTCGACTTGTCAGGAGCGATGATTTGCCGGCCACGAATCCGCCTTTGAAATCAGCGCACGTCGCACCGTCGCATTCGCTGCTGCAACAATTTCTGCTGCGGGAACATCGCGATGAGCCTGTCGCCAACTGGATGATTTTTCCCGTCATCTATGCCTTCGTCCTGCTCACCCATCTACCGCTGCTGCGGTTGCCTTATTTCTGGGATGAGGCTGGCTACTATATTCCTGCGGCGTATGATTTTTTTCGCACCGGCTCGCTCATCCCATATTCCACTCTGACCAACGCCCATCCTCCTTTGCCGACGCTCTACCTGGCCATGTGGTGGAGGGTCTCCGTCTTCACTCCCGTAGTCACGCGCCTCGCAACCTGCCTGGTGGCTGCCTTTGCGCTGACGGCCGTCTTCGCGTTGGTGCGCCGCTTGATGAACACCACCGTCGCCGTCGCAACCACATTGCTCACGGCGATCTATCCAGTGTGGTTTACGCAAAGCACCCTTGCCCAGGCCGATATCTATGCCGCCGCCGGAACCCTGTGGGCGCTTGTCTATGCACTAGACGAATTGCCCTCCGCGCGCCGTGGTTGGATCGCCGCCGTCTGGTTCTCGCTGGCCGCGTTGTCGAAAGAAACCGCCATCGTGATGCCGTTGACCCTGGCTGCGTGGCACGTGTGGGAAACGCGTCGAAAGCCTGCACAAGCCCGTGGACATTGGCGTGCCGTCATGCAGTTTGTTTTGCCGGCCCTGCCCTTGTGCGCCTGGTATGCCTACCATTTTCATAAGACCGGCTATATCTTCGGCAATCCGCAGTACGTGCGTTACAACGCCGTGCTGACCCTGCACCTGCTCCGCTTTTTCCTGGCGTTAGGGCAGCGGCTGATGCAAATCACCATCTATATGAATCTGTTCGTGCCCATCCTATGTATGGTGGCTGCGATGTTTTTGCCGGCGCTTCGCCGAGCAGATGGCAGCAAACGTCCCCGCGTTTCCTGGAACGTGCAGGCGCAGATTGGGTTGCTGCTGCTGGTCAACCTCATATTCTTTTCGATCGCTGGCGGCGCTGTGCTGGCGCGCTATCTGCTGCCGCTGTATCCGCTGATTTTGCTGCTCTGCGTTTCCACCTGGCGGCGCCGGGTAGAGCAGTGGCCGTGGATTGTCGCGCTGAGTACCGTAGCGTTTCTCGCCGGATTATTCGTCAATCCCCCCTATCGATTTACGCCGGAAGATAACCTGACCTATCGCAGCCTGATCATCATGCAGCAGCAGGCGATTGCCCAGGTCATCCATCGCGCCCCGGGTGGCACCGTGCTGACAGCGTGGCCCGCGACGGATGAGTTACGCAGACCCGAGCTGGGATATGTTCGCAAGCCGGTGCATGTGGTAGCGATCGATAATTTTTCGCTGCCCCAGATCGAAACCGCATCGCAACTGCACAATTATGATGCAGCCCTGGTGTTTGCCACCAAGTACGAACTGCCCGACAGCCTGCGATGGACCCACTTTGGCGATCAACAGTGGAACAAGGAATATTTTGGCTACCATTACGATCTGCCGCCCGCGCTGATCGCGAAATTGCTGCACGGGGATGTGGTTTGGCTGGCAAGAACGCGAGGATTATGGACCGCCGTTTTGCTGTTTAACCGCCCGCAACGAGTCAGTGTGCCCGCGAATGTCGCGCCCCTCCAGACCTACACCGCGACCCTCACCTCGCAGGAAGCGCAACCCCTGCATACCGAAGTTTCCCGCTGAATGTATGCTGAACTCTAGTATCACCAGTGTCGTGAAGAAAAACAGATCCATGAACTGTCTTCGAATGTGGCGGGGCCTGATTGTTTGCGTGCTGGTCGCGCTGGCGGCGTCGCCTTCGTGGTCGCAATCCGGGTCGGCCAATGAGACCGACTGGGACGGACACCTGGTCTGGGTGCTTCCATTTGAAAACAATTCCACGCAGCCCGGCCTCGACTGGATTGGCGCTTCTTTTCCAGACATCCTGAACGCGCGCCTGAGTTCCGCCGGTTTTCTCACCATCCGCCGCGAAGATCGCCGCTATGCCATGCAGCATCTAGGCCTGCCAGCGGATTTTCATCCGACTCAGGCGACCGCCTTTCGTATTGGCCAAACCCTCGATGCGGATTATGTCGTCTTCGGAAATTACACGGTCGCCAATGGCCACATTCAAGCCACCGCGCGCGTCCTGGATATGCATGGGCCCAGCATGGGCGCCACGCTGCAGCAGGAAGGCAATCTGGACCAGCTCATCAAGATTGAGGATTCATTGGCATGGAAGGTGGCCATGCAGATCAATCCCAAACTCAATCTTGAGCAGCAGACCTTTCTCGCCGCCAGTCGCGACCTTCGCCTGGATGCTTTCGAAAATTACATTCGCGGATTGGTCGAGCCCGGCGCTGAGGAGCGCATCGGCCATCTGACAAAAGCCGTGCAGCTCAGTCCCGGCTATACTCAGGCGTGGTTTGCGCTCGGCCTCGCTTACTTCGACAATCAGCAATATGACCAGGCGCAGGCCGCGTTCGACAAGGTTCCAAAGGGCGGACGTCTGTCGTTAGAGGCCATGTTCTATTCCGGTCTCAGCGATCTTTACACCGGGAACTATTCCAGCGCGCAGACTTCGTTCTCCTCCATCACTTCTGTGTTGCCCCTGCCGGAGGTATTGAACAACGAGGGAATCGCCTTCAATCGCCGCGGCCAGAACGGCACTGCATTTTTCAAGCGCGTGGTGGAGATGGATCCGCAAAACGCGGATTACTGGTTCAACCTGGCCGTTTCCGAGCGGCGTCAAAAAAACTACACGTCCGCGCTGAATGCCGTGGCACACTGCCTGACGATTCATCCGCAGGATGAAGAGGCGCAGAACCTTCGCAAGAACCTCACAATGCTCAAGAGTGGCCAACTCACAATTGCGCCGGCCAAGCCTGCCGCCGCCAAGATCGACGCATCCTCGGACCAGGGCGTATCGGACTCGGTCGACGATTTGCCAGACACCGACGAGCTCGCAAGAGACAAGCCGCAAGCGAAGAAACCACAAAGCGAACCCAGTTCCACGTCCGCGTCAGCAGGCTCCGACGCGACCAGCCCAGACTACGAGCCGCTGGAACGCATCGCGCGCACCTACGATGAAAGCTCGCTGCGACAGGGTGCATTCGCATTGGAACAGATGAACGCCATGAAGCTGCGCTCGTTGCCGCCCTCCGAGCGCGCGCAGCGATTGTGCCAGCAGGGCAGATCCTATGTGAGCGATGGCTTACTACTGGAGGCAGAACGCCAGTTCCAGCTGGCGCTGGCTGCAAATCCCAACAGCTCCGCTGCCTATGCAGGATTAGCGGAAGTGCACGAGTATGCGGGCAGCATAAATATCGCGCAACAGGAAGCGACAAGGTCTCTCCAGTTGCAACCTA
>JAJYBW010000173.1 GCA_021778815.1 Acidobacteriota bacterium
TCAATTTCGGCCCCACGCTGCTGGCGTGGATGGAAAAATCCGCTCCCGTAAGCTATCAGAAAATTATCGATGCCGACCGCATCAGCATAGAGAGATTCGGCGGACATGGCTCGGCTATCGCGCAGGTCTACAACCACATCATTCTTCCGCTGGCCTCCACGCAGGACAAAATTACGCAGATCCGATGGGGCATCGCCGACTTTGAACATCGCTTTGGCCGCAAGCCGGAAGGCATGTGGCTGTCGGAAACGGCCGTCGATCTGGAGAGCCTGGACCTGCTGGCGCGGCACGGAATCCTGTTCACAATTCTGGCGCCGCACCAATGCGCCCGTGTCCGGGACATTGGCACAGAGGACGATCCGGAAGGTCCCACGTGGCGGGAAACCCCCAACGCAAGCGTCGACCCAACTCAGCCGTACCTGGTACACACCTCCGAAGGGCACAGCATCACGGTATTTTTCTACGATGGGCCCATATCGCGCGCCATTGCATTTGAAGGCCTGCTGAACAATGGCGGAGACCTGACGAAACGCCTGCTAAACGGTTTCCGCAACAACACTGAGGCTGGACAGCTTGTCCACATTGCAACCGACGGCGAAAGCTACGGCCACCATCATCGACATGGCGACATGGCTTTGGCATATGCGCTGCAGTCGATCGAGCATGACAGTGAAGTCCATCTGACCAACTACGGAGAATTTTTGGAGAAATTCCCGCCAACATCGGAGGCGGAGATTCGCGAAAATTCTTCCTGGAGTTGCGGCCATGGAGTGGAGCGCTGGCGCTCCGACTGCGGGTGCAACACCGGGCAACATCCTGACTGGAACCAGAAATGGCGAGGACCGCTGCGCGACGCTCTCGACTGGCTTCGCAACGCGACTGCGCCGTTGTGGCAGCAGACCGCGGCGACGTTGTTTCACGATCCGGCGGTCGCCCGCGACAACTACATTCACGTGATCCTGGATCGCAATCCGGCTTCGCAGCAAGTCTTTTTGGAGGAACACTGCCTGCGCACGCTGTCGCTGCCGGAACGCACCACCGCGTTGAAGCTGATGGAAATAGAGCGTCATCTGCAGCTGATGTACACCAGTTGTGGATGGTTCTTCGACGACCTGGCAGGGATCGAGACGGTGCAGGTGATCTCCTATGCAGGACGCGTGCTGCAGTTGGCGGCGGAAGTCTTCGGCGCCTCCGGCGCGGCGCTCGAACCGGAGTTTCTCCAACGCCTTGCTCAGGCGGAAAGCAACGGGCCCGACCACGCCAACGGCGCGGAGATCTATCGCAAAAGCGTAGTAGCGCAGGAGATCGACCTGGAACGGGTGGGCGCGCACTATGCCATCATTTCCATGTTCGAGCCTCAGCCGGAAACCACGCCGCTGTTCTGCTACGACGTTCGTCGCACATCGGGTGAACTGCTCAGCATGGGACGCCGCCGTTTTGCCTACGGCCAAGCAGAAGTCTCTTCGCGGATTACGCTGGAAAAGAAGGATGTTTTGTTCGCGGTGTACTACCGCGGCGATCAAAATCTTTCTGCCACCGTGCAACCCGTCGATCCGGCGAAGCAAAACAAGTTTCAGAATTTCGTCAAAAAGATGCAGGAGACCCTTCTGAGTGCCGACATCGCTGAAGGAATCCTGATTTTCGATCGCGAGTTCGATACCACCCGCTATTCACTGATGTCGTTGTTTCGCGAGGAGCAGCGGCGCATTCTCCAACTCCTGCTGGACCACACATTGGCGGAGATGGAAGGCACAATGCGAACCATGTACGACGATCACATTTCGCTGCTGCACTACCTGAGCCTGAGCGGAATGCCAAAGCCTCGTGTGCTGATGCTGGCCGCCGAATTCAGCCTGAATGCGGACCTCCGCCAGGCACTGGCCAACGATCCGTTCGATGATGCTCGCCTGCGAGGATTGCTGACCCAAATACGCGCCGACCAGATTGAAATCGACCCTGTCGCTGTGCCATTTGTGGCCAGCCAGCGCATGTTACGCGCGATGCAGGAGCTGGAGTTGCACATGGACCGCAAGTATCTCGACACCGCGCTCCGGGTCTGCGACGTATTGCATGAGTTGCCGACTCAGGTGGATGTCTGGGAGGCGCAGAATCTCTGGTACACCATCTCGCGCCAGCGAACATTTGCCGACGCGAACCACGTCGAGTGGGAGCAGAAATTTCGCGACCTTGGAACCAAATTGGATATCGACGTCGACCAGCTGGCCGTCGACAAATAAATCCGCGGAACCGTTCTAGCTGCGCCAGTGCAACATGACGGGACCCGTCAGGGGATGTTCAAACTTGCCTGTTGAAGCCATCTGAAGGCGCGCCTGCTTCAGCGCAAAATACCATTTCGCCGGACGATCGGCATCGTCGATCAACATCAGAGATGGATTGAACTGCAAGCCCTGGGCCTGCTCCACCATGGTCTGGCGATCCTGCTCGACAAATCGCCGCCCGAAGGCCTTGGCAATCGAGGTGACAAAGGGAACGCGATAAAAAACGTTCCACGCGGCGCACACATCGATGCGACATGTCGTCGCCGTCGTCGGTGTCACCGTGGTGAGGCTGGAAAACCATTTATCGCCGCAGCGAATCGTCTCGTAGCGCCGGTTGGGAAGTACAAAATCGATGGTCGTCATCACCGCTTGGCCGTAGACGCCCAGCAGTTTGTACGGTGCGCTGTTGGCGGAAGGCGCATGGGCGGTCATGCGAAAGCCCTGCGGAATCGGCTCAAATTGCTTTTGTTTTACGTGGATGCTGCCGCCGCTGCGCCACCACCAGGATTGATGCACAAAGGGTCCGTGCGCGGGATCCATCAGCCCGATGATTCCGTGATCGACATTGCAGGGCAGCTCCGCCGCCAGGTGTGCCCAGCGATAGCGCGCTCCAAATTTCGCCACTTCCGGAACGGGCGGCAAAGTATGGATATCTTCCGGACGCACCCGGCCCGCCCCCGGACCCGGCACATAGACCCATGCATGTCCGTCGCGCTCCTCACAGGGAAACGCAGTCGCGTAGACGCGGGTGCAATCGAGGGTGTCGTCGGGAGTGAGCGATGGAATCTCCCTGCACTGGCCGGTGACAGGATCGAATCTCCATCCGTGATATTTGCAGGTGACACCCGAAGCATTGAAGGAGCCATAGGAAAGCGGTATGCCGCGATGCGGGCAGCTATCGCGCATGGCGAATAACTTGTCGTCCGCCGTCCTGCCTAACAGCAGAGGAATTCCGAGCAACATGGCAGTCGCAGTCTGACCGCGGCGCAGTCGATCGCTGCGCATCGCGGGGTACCAGTCGTCATAGATCAACGTTGCAGCCTGCGCGACCGGCTGCTGGACTGGCGTACTACTGGTGGACGGGATTGAAACCATATTCATCGCAATTTTCTGTTCCAATGCAAACGTTCAACCTAACTATATGCCGGATGGCGCCGGCAGCAGCAGACAGTTCCTATCACTTTTTTTCGCGGATCAACTTTCCGCCGCGCACATGAAAGCGTTCTCCACGCCAAACCACGGCATCGTCGGCAAAGCTCCAGAACCAGACGACAAGAGCCACCACATCGCGCAGAGGCAGCAGCCACAGGTCGCGCAATGTTGCCCGATCGCCCAGCACCCCTACGCCGATGCTAAGCGCCATGGCAAAGCGGACGCACAGCATCACACTGAACAACGCGATACTGTCCAGCGAAGCAGCGGATGCAATCACATTCGCCATCGCCCAGGGCAGGCCAAATGTCACCAGCAGGCCGAAGTAGCCCAGCGGGCGCGCATCGCGCACACCCCGCGCCCAACGCAGTTGATGCGCCAGGAACCCGGAGAATGTATAAGCGGGAATCGATGTTTCGACCACCTCACGCGCCAGCTCCACGCGATAGCCGGCGTGGAAGATTCGCGCGCCCAGTTCGTAGTCGTCGGCGAGATGATCCACCATTGGGAGCAGGCCGCCAATGGCATCGAGGGCTTCGCGGGTCATCGCCAGCGTGGAACCCAGACCGAAACGCAATCCCTTTTCCATCCATCGCGCAGTCAGCGCACCGGGCATAAAGTCCGTGCTGATGCCGAGCGCCTCCAATCGCGACCCCAGTGTGTTGGCTGTATGACCGCGATACAGCGCTGTCACCATTCCAACTTTTTTCCCCTTCGCGCTAGGCAGCGCAAACGCCGGCAGCACGTGTCGCAGATAATGCGGCGTGACGCGAATATCGCTGTCATTGATCAGCAGGGCTTCGTAGCGCGCCTCCGCAACCATGTGCACCAGATTGCTGACTTTGCCGTTTGCGCCCAGAACTTCCGAACAGATGAGCAAGCGAATCTGGCGCTGCGGAAATTCGCGCTGCAGTTGTTCGATCAGCGCAACCGCGGGATCTTCCCTGCTACTGGCGCCAAAAAGAATTTCATATTCCCCGGGATAATCCTGACGGCAGTGGCTGGCGAAGGCTTCGTACATCTCCGGATCGACGCCCTTGACCGGCTTGAGAATACTGACCGCGGGGAAGAAATCCGGCAGCGGCTGACGCAGGCTTCGCATGTAGGCACGCGCGGCGCGAAATACAAGAATCGAATACACCAGCGCCATCAATGTCAGCACAGTGAAGACTATGGCAATCCCTTGCGCGACGGTGAACGATGAATGGGCTGCAGTCATGAGTGGCTGCAAATATTGTCGCTCAGATTCCGGCCCGAGAGAGCGTTTGCGCGACCCTCACTCGTAGCGCAAAGCCTCGATGGGATCGAGATTGGCGGCTTTCCATGCCGGATAGATACCGAAAAGCAGCCCAATGGCGCACGACACACTGAACCCGGTGACGGCCCAGAAAGTGGAGACGAACGCTGGAATCGCAGGGAAAATGAGTCGCACGGCCAGTGTCAGCGCACCGCCAATGATCACTCCGATGAAGCCTCCCACAGCACATAGGGTGATCGCCTCAATCGTGAACTGCAGCAGGATCGTCCGCTTGGTGGCTCCAATGGCTTTGCGCACGCCGATCTCGCGGGTGCGTTCAGTAACAGAGACCAGCATGATGTTCATCACGCCGACCCCGCCCACCATCAATCCAACGCTCGCGACCCCAATCATGAAAATGAAGATGCCGCCCGTCAGTTGATTCCAGATTCGCGTGATGGCATCCGGGGCGAAAATGGCAAAGTTGTCCTCCTGATTAAACCGCTGCTTGCGCTGGATGCGAAGCGTCTGCTCAATCTCGTCGTACACGATCTGCTTGTTGGCAGGGTCATCGTACTTCACAGAAATCCAGTAATCGAGGATTTCCGGATGGATCTTATGAAAGGTTCCGATGGGAAAATATGCCGCGTTGTCCTCTGGATTCTTGCCGCCGCCGAACGCGGTCTTGCGCTTTTCCATCACACCGATCACACGAAACATGTCGCCGCCAATTTCGACTTCTTTACCCAGCGGATCTTCGCCGCGGAATAATTCGTCGGCCGTATCGTGACCCAGAACCACCACGTCAGAATGTTGGTCCTGCTCATACTGCGAGAAAAACCGCCCCTCCGGAATGTTCACCGTATCCACTTCCGGCGCGGCGGTCGTGTCTCCTTCGAGAATGGTGTGCTGCACCTGCCGCCCCTTATACTTCACGGCAACATTGCCGAATCCAAGATCGAAATTCTGATACCGGAGTTGCGGAGACACAGCGACAATGTGGGGTTGCTTGGCCAGTGCCACTACGTCGTCCATGGTCAACTGCTTGCGGGCCAGCATTTCCGTAGTTGGGCGCACATTGATCACGGGGAAGCGAAATACCCAGTACACGTTGGTTCCGAAGGAAGCGACCAGGTTTTCAACGTTCTGATTCAGCCCGTTGATAAAGGAAGATAGCGCGATCACCGTAGTCACGCCGATGACAATTCCAAGAATCGTGAGACCCGAGCGCATTTTGTTGCTGCGCAGCGTTTCCATCGCCATTCGCACGGATTCAAGAGACCGACTGGATTGCAGAAACTTCCTCACAGCTCAGACCTCAGGGCGACAATGGGATCGAGCATGGCAGCTTTGCGTGCAGGATAGACGCCGAAGAAAATTCCGACCGAAGTGGCGAGCAGCAGACTCACCAGCACCGACCACAAGGCAATCGTCGTTGGAAATCCAATGATGACGGTGATCAATTTTGCGATGGCAATTCCCCCAATCACGCCAATCAATCCTCCGACCAGCGCCATTGCCGCCGACTCGATAAGGAATTGCATCATCAGGTCGCTGCGGCGCGCGCCCAGTGCCTTGCGCACCCCGATTTCGCGGGTTCTTTCCGTAACGGAAACAAGCATGATGTTCATGATGACGATGCCGCCGATCACCAGCGAGATGGTCGCGATTCCAATGGCGACCCCGAAGAAGCTTTGACTGAAGCTCTTGAACAGACCGACAAAGCTGGCATTGGTATCGATGCTGAAGCTGTCGTCCTGACCGGGAGCATCGTGGCGCTTGGCGCGCAGAATCGCCCGCACCTGGTCGGAAGCCCGCTCCAGCTTCTCACCAATACCGCCGGCCTTGCCATAAATCGTTACAGAATTATTGGTGCCGTAGACAGCCTGGTAGGTCGAAATGGGAATGCCGACAAAGTTATCCTGGCTTTGGCCCAGCGTATTTCCCTGCCGCTCGACCACTCCGATCACCCGATACGGAACTCCATCGACCCGAATCTCTTTCCCGATGGGATCGCCTATTCCCAGCACATTGTCGACAATGTCGTAGCCGATGACGGCCACCTTGGCGTCATGCTCTACTTCCGTCGGAGTAAAGGACCGGCCCTCCGCGATGTTGAAGTTGTACATGGTCAGCATGTCCGTGGTCCAGCCTCGGATGCTGACGTTTGTGGCCGACTGATGATTCGAAACCACGCTGCCGCTGGTGGTGATTTCCGCACCCGCAGCCGTACAGTCCGTGCATTGATCCTTGACGGCCCCGTAATCGTCCATGCGCAGGATTTTTCGCTTCTGATATTTCAGGTATGATTCCATGGTCATGGGCACGTTATTAGGCATCTGGCTGGCGGTAAAAACGTCGGCCCCGTAACCATAGACCTTCGTCGCGACATAGTTGTTCACGCCATTGATCATGGTGACGATCATGATGACGGAAGCGACGCCAATGACCACGCCAATCAGCGTAAGG
>JAJYBW010000174.1 GCA_021778815.1 Acidobacteriota bacterium
CGCGCGGCGCATCCCCCAGCAAGCGAATGGCGACCAGCAAATCCGACAATCCCATCAGGTGCACGCTTCGCCCCACCGGCAACTGATACAAACTATCCCCCTCGTATCGCGCGACGGTCCCCGGGACCTGCTGCAT
Organism: Acidobacteriota bacterium; assembly: GCA_021778815.1. Lineage (GTDB taxonomy): Bacteria > Acidobacteriota > Terriglobia > Terriglobales > Acidobacteriaceae > JAKAAZ01. The sequence continues at coordinate 137 of JAJYBW010000174.1, forward strand.
CGCCACAGCATCCAGAACCAGCAGATACTCCACGCCTTTCAGGGAATGTGTCAGATCGAGGCCCAGCGTTCCGCCATCAATCCATCGCAGATCGATCCCGCGGGTTTGGCATTCCGCCGTCAGCAGGGAGTTTCGTGCCTCAAGGGTTCGCAGTAAGTGGATGCCCACGCCATCGTCGCTATGCATCAGGTTTCCCAGCGCCAGCACAGCAATCGTATGAACGGGGCGCGGGTTAGCGATCGGAGGCATCAACTTTCTTCTCCTGTTCCAACAAGTCCAGGCTGGTTTCTTCCAGCAGATGGCTGCTTACGGATTTGTTGCCTGTAAAGATACTGTCCATCAGGCCGTCGCGCTCATGCATCGCAGTCAGGACTGCGCTGTACAAGTGGTGAACCAGAAATGCCCAGAAAGCAAACATCAGGAAAAAGTGGATCGACCGCAGCGTCTGAATATTCACCACTTCAGGAATCCAGCCCACAATCGTGTTCAGAAATGGCGCCTTCAACTGCGCGTTGTACATCACCAGACCTGTCACACCTTCCACGGCGCAAAGAATATAGATCAGCGCATAGACCGGAGCGGCCAGCATGTTGTGGCCGATCGTCAGCGGCGGCGAATAGCGCAGCAACGCGTAATAACGAATCGTCTCTTTCAGGTTTTTGCGCTGCGTCCTGGTCAGCGGCAGAAATGCCCTCCAGCGCGCAAATTGATTTCCAGCGAAGAACCAGTACAGGCGAAGCAATAACGCCGCCAGAAAGATAAATCCCGCGCTCAAATGAATCGCACGCATTGTCCCCATCACGTACGCGCCGCTGCCATGGGCAATCAGGTATGGGTTGTGGATGTAGTATCCGGTCACCGAAAGAACTGTGATGGTGAGGAAAATGATCCAGTGAACCAACCGCACTGGCAGCTCCCACACGTAATAGCGGACGATATGTCTTTCGGTCTGCGCGGTGTTTGCAATCGTTGTTGCCATGGCTCCTCCTTACGCGCAGGTCAGAATTTCGTGCGCCAGTTCGACTTCCGCCGCGTCGACGACATGCACTGCGCAGGCCAGGCAAGGATCAAACGAATGCACCGTCCGCAGTATTTCCAGCGGCTGCTCCGGATTCACCAGCGGCGTATTCAGCAGCGATGCCTCATATGCGCCACGCACCCCATTCGCATCGCGCGGACCCGCAAGCCACGTGGTCGGCGCAATCACCTGGTAGTTCTTGATCTTGCGATCTTCAATTTCCACCCAGTGTCCCAGCGAACCTCGAGGCGCCTCATGCAACCCGGTTCCCTGCGCCTGTTTCGGCCACGATGCCGGATCCCACATCTCGCCATTGTGAATGCGCAATTCCCCGCGATTCATATTTGCGTCCAGTTCATCAATCCATCCCGACAGCTTCGCTGCCAGAACTTTTGCCTCAAGCCCGCGGGCTGCTACCCGCCCCAGCGTGGAATAAAGGGCTTGAGGCTGCAGCTTGGCGGCCAGGAGGGCCCCGTCCACTGCGGACTTAACATCGGTTTGGCCGGCGGCATAATTCACCAGCATCCGCGCCAACGGGCCCACTTCCATCGGCATGTTGTTATAGCGCGGAGATTTCAACCAGGAATATTTTGCTTCCACATCCAGAAATTCATACGGAGGCTGCGGCCCCGCATACTTGGGGTGGGTCTGGCCTTCTGACGGATGCAGCGACGTTCCGCTTGCCCCGTCATACTCATACCAGGAGCGAGCCACGTTCTCGGTGATCTGCGCCGGATCCACCGGGTGCACGGTCGACAAATCTCGATTGAGAATCATGCCACGCTTGAATCCATAACTGGCAACTGACTTCAAGCCTCCCGCCGGATAATCCCCGTAGGTCATAAAATTTCCCAGACCCTCGCCGCGCTGGAACCAGTCTGGATAATACGAAGCAATCGCCAGAATGTCGGGCACATAGACCTGGTTGACAAACGTCTCGCCCATCGTCGCCAACTGCCGCAACAGATCGATTCTCTCCGGATTCAGCACCGCCTGCGGTTCGTTCGGATCGATCGAAGTGGCCATGCCGCCCACAAGAAACGTCTGCAGATGCGGATTCTTGCCGCCTAGCACCGCGTGCAGGCGAATGTATTCCCGCTGAAATTCCAACGCTTCCAGATAATGCGCCACCGCCAGCAAATCCACCTCCGGGGGAAGGCGGTAATCGGGGTGCCCCCAATAGCCGCTGGTGAAGATGCTCAGCTGCCGGCTCGCCACCAGCCCCTTAACGCGATCCTGCACACTCTTGAAGTACACCGCGCTCGACTTCGGCCAATCGGAAATTGATTGCGCAATCTGCGACGTCTTCGCCGGATCGGCTTTCAACGCGCCGGTTACATCCACCCAGTCCAGCGCATGCAGATGGTAGAAGTGGATCACGTGGTCCTGCACATTCTGCGAAGCAGCAATAATGTTGCGCAGCAAGCGCGCATTGTCCGGCACTTCCACGCCCAGCGCATTTTCTACTGCGCGCACCGACGCCATGGCATGCACCGTTGTACATACGCCGCAAATACGCTGTGCCCAGATCCAGGCCTCCCGCGGATCACGATCGCGCAAAATTATCTCTATGCCACGGAACATCGTTCCTGAGCTCCACGCGTCCGACACTTTTCCACCCTGCAACTCTGCCTCAATCCGCAGATGTCCTTCAATTCGTGTGACTGGATCAATGACCACGCGTGCCATATCTAATTCTCCTTTTCATTCGGGATTGGCTTCCCGTCGGGGGGTGTGCTGGGTTCAGGATCTGCAGAAGTATTGTGTTCGCTCGGCTCCTTACGGAATCGGATGGCGCGCGAAATGCCGTGGGCCGCGCTGCCAACCGCAACCGCACCCAGCAGCACCGCGCCAATTTCTCCGATCGGCACATCCACGCCAAAGCCAGGCACGCTCGGCAGTCGCCGATAGAACGGCGACATCGTGTCCCAAAATCGCGGCGCCGCGCAGCCGATGCAGCCATGTCCGGCCTTCACCGGCCAGCTGGTGGCATTGTTCCAGCGAACTGTCGGGCAGTTAAAGGTCGACTCCGGCCCTTTGCATCCCATTTTGTACAGGCAAAATCCCTTGCGACTGCCGTCATCGCCCCACTCCTCGACAAATTCACCGGCGTCATAATGGGCGCGGCGTTCGCATTGGTCATGGATCAAGCGCCCATAGGCAAACAGCGGACGATTGTATTGGTCAAGCGCAGGCAGTTCGCCGAACGTAATATAGTGCGTCAGCACTGCCGCCGTATTGGCCGGATTATGCGGACATCCACCCAGGTTCACGACAGTCGTTCCCGGTAGCACTGTCTGCAACCCGGTCGCGCCGGTCGGGTTCGGACTGGCAGCCACCAGGCCGCCGTCCCACGCACACGCGCCCACCGCGATGACCGCGGCCGCATCCTTGCAGACTTCCTGCACAATGCTCAACGCCGTGCGTCCGCCAATGGTGCAATAGACGCCGCCATCCCCGTGTGGAATCGCGCCTTCCACCACCACGATATATTTGCCTTTGTATTGGCGGATGCTGTCCTGCAACGCCTTGTCGGCAAATTTCCCCGAACCCGCCATCAGCACTTCGTGATAATTCAGCGACACCAGGTCCAGCACAAACGCAGCAATATCCGGCGCCGATGTACGCAGCATCGACTCGGAATTTCCCGCACAGTCCTGAAATTCCAGCCACACCATCACCGGCCGCTGTTTCGTCTCCAGCGCATCGGCGACTCGTGTCAGATAACTGTCCGGCAACGCCAGGGTTGCCGTCATCACAGAGCAGAACTGCAGAAATCGCCGCCGCGAAACCCCTCGGCTGCGCAGCGTGGAGTAGACAGTGGCCTCCTCGATTTCAGGCTCGGCCAGAAATTTACTTGTGGGCATAGTCGTTCACTCCTGGATTGAACTTCTCCACGGACTGTATTGAACGATGTTCCCCGAGAAATATCCTTGGCGGTGATGACAATCACGCGTGTTGCCACGTCACATCACATCCCATGCGTTTCTGCAACGCTTCCAGCACCGCCGTCCGGATCTGCGATACCCGCGACTCCACCAACCCCAGCACCCGGCCAATTTCCTTCAGCGTCATCTCTTCCACGTAATACATCTGCAGCACGCGCTGTTCCCGCTCCGGCAACTCCGCCACCACTGCCGATAACCTCGCCGCCCGCTCGCTGCGCATGCACCGGTGCAGCGGATCGTCTTCCGGATTGGCCTCGATGAAGACCATCTCCTCTTCCTCCGAGCCGTCGCTATGCGGCGCCTGCAGGCTGCCAATCTCCAGCCCCTTCACCGTCAGCAGCAATTTCTGAAACGACGCAAACGCCATCCCCAGTTCAGCCGCAATTTCACTCTGCTGCGGTTTCCTCCCCAGGCGCTGGATCAGGCGCTGCGTCGTCTCTTCTATTTCGCGTACCTTGCGGCGAATTTCGCGCGGAGCCCAATCCATCCCTCGCAAACTATCCAGGATGGCTCCCCGTATCCGCACCGCCGCATAACTGCGAAACAGAACTTCTTTACTTGGATTGAATTTGTTGTAGGCGTCCATCAGCCCCACCACGCCCGCGCTCACCAGGTCGTCCAGCTCCACTTGCTGCGGCAGCCGCTCCAGAATGCGATGCGCCACCATCCGCACCAGGGGCATGTGTTCCAGCAAAACCTGTTCGCGCTGCGCGACCCATTCGGCTTGCGCGGAAACTTCCCGCTCCACAGCCGCCTGCGTAGTTGCCACTGCCGTGATTGCCGTCGCCGCCGTCCCACGCGGTTGCTTTTCCGGGGACGGCAGCGGCACCCATTCGAGCGCCGGAAACACGCTCAACGGAATTTGTACGGAAGCTTGCGAAATTCTGGAAGCAGGGGAGGTTGCCATCGGATTGCTCGCTCTCTATCGCAGCGGCAATGGCGCCAGCATGTTCACGCCTTTGCTGCCTGGTCTAGAGTTGCGCTCGCGACAACCAGAATTCAATGGAAGAAGCGCGCTCTGGCCGCGCCGAAGTTCAATTCGGCACACATCTCCCCACCCCTCCCATTCCGGGAATCAACAAAGCAAAATTGTCTCTGATTTCCTGCCAGGATTCTCTCCGGCGACCCGCGACCATCCCGCCGCGCCCTCCCGAATGGCCTTCACTCGAGAATGCAATCGATAACGCCATTGCGCTCCCCCCTCCTGAAGATGATCGACAACGCTGTTCCATTAGGTGTATACGGGCAGGGTGCATTCAAACCGGAGAACCCGCGCAACCCGCCATCCGCGCCACGCGATCGACTGCCGAAGTACGGCAGAAATACCCTGCCCAATTCGCCTCCTCCATCGAACTGCGGCGTTCGCGATTCTGTTTTGCCTGATCTGTATCGCTGGCCCAAGCCAGGCGCAGAAGGCGGTTTGCGACAACGGCAATGGCCACTTCGAGACCCTGTTTGCGACGGGCGTAAGCGTGCTGGTAGACGCCAACCACAGCGGAGCCTTTGCAACGCGAATGTGCGAGGCAGTCCTGAGCTGGAACCACCAACAACTTGTCGCCGTGGCGCACGCCCCGCAGGTGGATATCGATGTGCTGGGCGCGGACCTGGGCCTGGGTGCGCGGGTGGTCGCATTCCAGGTGCGCAAGGCGGATCGCGACTGGCAGTCGACCTACCTGATCTACTCGCTACACACAAAACCGCGACTCCTGAAAACCATTACCGGAGGAGACTCGTACCGCGCCGTCGATGCGGACTTCAACAATAAGGTCGCAATATGGACGACGGATGCCGCTGCGGTCAACGGCTTTGACGGGCTGAACTATGCGGATTACGACTCTCCGCCAACTGTTGTCCTCAACTTCGAACATGGCAAATTAACAGACGTCAGCGCTCACTACCAGCCGCAATATGACCAGCAGATTGCAACCTTGCGCGCGCAACTGACCGCGCAGCAACTAACCAGCTTCCGCAACAGCGACGGACGACTGCCATTCGGCTCGGTACCGCCAGTTGAATCGACCGAGCTGCGAAAAACCAAGGTGAAGGTTCTGGAAATTGCGTGGGCCTATCTCTATAGCGGTCGGCCGCAGCAGGCGTGGGCAGAGTTAGATACGGCGTGGCCGCCTGCCGACGCTGCGCGCATCAAAACGGCGATCCTTGCAGCCCGAAGCGGAGGGATTGATTCGCAAGTGGCCTCCATCGCTCCCGCAAAGTTACCGTCACACTGGCGCGGCGCACCGGTCGTCTATCACATCGTCAGGCAATTTGCATCCGCTCCCGGACGGGAGATGGAATTCAATGGAACCTCAGCCCACGTCAAGGCCTCCAACCCTCTGGCATTCTCGGCCAATCAGCAGGCGGTCGACACGGCTCCGGTCGCGATTTTATTGTGGCGACCCCCTCCGCCTGCTTCCGACCATACGGCCATGCAGACCCAGGAGACCGTGCATCTCGTCATCGATGAGGCTGGCAAGGTGCGGTCGGCGAAAATGAATTTTCCCCGCCAGGACATGGTCCTGCTGAACGCGGCGAAGAACTGGAAATTCATCCCCGCATTCCAAGATAGCCGACCCGTCGCCTTTAACCTGAAGCTGGGTGTCCTTCCGTACCAATAGTGGAGATGCTGAGGTAGACTCCGGACTTTCGTCCGAGGAATAAGTACCTCTCCGCGACCGCCTTCCGGTGCTGGGGTCACCCGTTGCCGCTGCATATGTCATCGACCATGTAAAGCCTCTGGAGTGCGGCGGAGCCGATGCTCCATCAAATATGCAATGGCAGACCATCGCCGCAGGCAAAGCCAAGGACAAAACCGAACGCTATTGCAGATAGCAAAACAATTGCCTCTGTTACGTACTCCCCACTCAGGCCAAAAGAAGGCTTGAATTCACCACCGGCCTAGTTGCTTGCCGGACCAAGATAGTGAAGTTGCTGGCTCGTCAAATCAGCAGACGCGTCCCCGAACTTCTCGAAGTTGATGCT
>JAJYBW010000175.1 GCA_021778815.1 Acidobacteriota bacterium
GGGGGTGCATGCTTCGTCGTCCTACTGGTGCCTGCTGACGCAGGGACCGGCGGGTCCGGATGAGAACTATGTTCATCTGGCTCGCTGCGGGGCGGGGCGGAGTTGTTATTCCGCACCGGAAGACTAACTGCGCCACGTCTACGAATTTTTCCTGTAGGGCAGCCAGGTTTGACACACTCATCGGATGAGACCTGCGCGTCGCGCAGGCGATGGGTGCGATTTCGCGCGCCAGGTTCGACGAGCAGTGCGTTGGCTTGCATTTCCGTGGGCAGGGTGGTTCACTGGTCAGCGTCATGAATCGTCGAAAATTTCTGTGCTCAACGGTTGCGACGGCTGCAGTATCCGCGTTCCCGAAGATTCTCAAAGCCGACTCCATTGCCGGCGCGACCGCGCGTCTTACCATCCAGTCCAACCAGCCTGGGCAGCCGATCCCGAAGGACTTTCTCGGGCTCAGCTATGAGACGGCGCAATTATCGCGTCCGGAATATTTTTCGGGGAAGAATGATGCGCTGGCGGCATTTCTGCGTCCGCTCGGTCACGGTGTGCTGCGCGTTGGCGGCAACTCCAGCGAGTATGCTTTCTGGACGCCGCATCCGGCGGAAAGCGGAACATCCGCCTCGTCGGTGCCGGTGGGGCCGGATAAAGGCCATCATCCCCCGGCAAACACGCAGACTACGCCGGAATCGATCCGCAATCTGCGGCAGTTTCTGGACATGGTTGACTGGCGCGCGATGTATGGATTGAACTTCGGCAAAGGTACGGCGCAGCAGGCAGCGGAAGAAGCCGCGTTTGTTTCCGAGACGCTGGGCGACCGATTGATCAGCTTCCAGATCGGCAATGAAGATGATCTTTTTCCTCACAATGGCATCCGTCCGCCGGGGTACAGTTATCAGGATTTCGCAAAAGAATGGAAGACATTCTATGACGCGGTGAAGGCGCGAGTGCCGCAGGCAAAATTTGCCGGTCCGGATACGGCGGGGACCAGCGACTGGCTGGTGCAGTTTGCGCGGCAGTTCGGCAAGGACATTGTGGAGTTGTCCACGCACTACTATGCATTGGGGCCGGTCAGCGATCCTTCGATGACGATCGAGCGGCTGCTGAGCCCAGGCAATCCACGGTGGGTTTCGGGAGTGCCGAAGATTCGACAGGCCATGACGGAATCGCATCTGCCCTATCGTCTGACGGAAACGAATTCCTGCTACGGTGGCGGCAAGCCTGGAGTCAGCAATACGTTTGCATCGTCGCTGTGGGCGCTGGATTTGATGTTCCAACTGCTGGCGATCGGCGGTAGCGGCATCAATTTCCATGGGGGCGGCTATGGATGGTACGCGCCGATTGTGGGCACGATTGAGAATGGATTTGTTGCGCGTCCGGAGTATTACGCGCTGCTGGTCATGGCGCAGTTGTTGGGTGGGCGCGTGGTTGCAAGTCAGCTGGAGGCAGGCGATGCGGGGCCCTTGTTTGTTGCCTACGCTGCGCAAGACGCTCAGGGCAAACTGCGCGTCGTGGCGATCAATAAGAATAGCGACAAGAATGTGCGGTTGAGGCTGCAGGCGAATTCTTCCGGCGAGCGTTTCTCCGTGGAGCGCTTGATCGCCCCCAGTCTGGACGACGAGCAGGACACCACCTTTGCCGGCTCGCCGGTGGGCGCGGAGGCCTCGTTGCGGCCGAGTCGAGTGGAACATGTCGCGGTTCTCAGCGGAACCGGGGAATGCAATATTCCCGCCGGAAGTGCGGCTTTGTTGACCTGGGACTAGAAACCCACGCTGTAGGATTGCGCTTGTTGCAGACGATGGACAGCCTGTGCTTCGCGGGCTCGATCGCGCGACTGGCTGCTGCACAGGATCTCGGCGAGCGCATTCCAAAATCGGGTTGAACTGAACGGTCTTCAAACTTTCGTCACTCGCAGGCGGGGTCAAATCGGGCTACACTCGGGGTGATATTTCACAACTTCGCGCGAGGCGTGTCATCTTCGCCGGACTTGTATTGTTCCCCTAGTGCCTGGCATGGAAACTCACATCATTCTGGTCGTGGCCTCGATCCTGCTTTCCGGAGGATGCATCGGGCTGGCGGTCGTCCGTTTAACCAATCCATTTTTTAAAGGCGCTGGCTGGCTAGGCGCCTCCTTCGCCACCGGTGCGGCGGGAGCCGCTGTCTTTACGCTGCGCCTCGGCTCCGCGGGGAACCTTGCTGTTCTCGTCGCGTACATTCTTACCCTGCTGGCCTTCGTTCTGCTGTATGTCTGTTTTGTCGTGCTTTCCGGCTCAGCGCTGCACGTCCCCAGGCTGGGGACCGCGCTTGTGCTGCTGCAGGTGCTTGCCTATCTCGTCTTTCGAAATTTTCACGGGCTGGAGCAAATCACGGTCATCGTCTTTTCGATCTCGGTGGCGCTGCAGGCCTGCGAGAACGCGCTGCTGCTGAAGCGCACGAATCCGAAGGGCATGGATCCGCCCGTATGGTTCACGATCACGCTTTTACTTAGTTTGGCGGCCTTCAATGTGGCTCGCAGTCTGATTGTTCTTCTGCACGGTTTCCACGCAAGCCCATGGTCACCTAACCCGTTAGAAGCGACAACGGCCGTCGTATTTCTTGGCGCAGCCATCGGTGTGGGGTTTAGTGTGTTCTGGATGGAAGGACACCAGATGCGACTGGAACTGGAGCAGCTGGCCAACATCGATCCGCTCACCGGTATCCACAATCGCCGGTCATTCATCGCCCTCTGCGAGCAGGAATTGCTGAAGACATCGCGCTCCGGCGAGGTCTTTTCGTTGATCATGTTCGACCTGGATCACTTCAAGCAGATCAACGATCGCTACGGTCATCGCATTGGGGACTCAGTTCTTTGCGCCGTGGTGGAGAAGCTGCGCAACTCTGTGCGCAACATCGACATCGTCGGTCGCTGGGGAGGCGAAGAGTTTGTGGCGCTGTTACCGAAGGCGGACGCCGAGGCGGCCATGATCGTGGCGCATCGATTGCGGCACCATATCGACACCATCGCGGTACCGAGCCCACGCGCGCATGACAGCGCAGTGCGACAGAACGTCACGGTCACGGTCAGCATAGGAGTCGCCACCTACCTGGGCCATGATCCCAACATCACCATCCACGACTTGCTGCACGAATGCGATTCAGCGATGTACCAGGCCAAGGCAGAGGGGCGCGACTGCATCGTTTCTCTGGAGCCGCAACTGATCCTGGTCCACTGATTTGCCCGCACACGTTATGCCCTGATACCGATGGCACTGACCATGCGGCCGGTGAAACCCTGCTCTCCGCGATACGAGAAAAAGCGCTTGGTATCGCAAGCCGTGCAAAGATTCAGCGCGTAAATTTTTTCGGATGCAATTCCCGCATCCATCAACTGACGCCGGTTCGCCTCCACTAGGTCGAGATGCAGGCTGGGTCCGAGATTGCTGTGTCCGGGTGCGCGTGCCGTCAGGAATAGCATGGGATATTTTTCCTTGATCGGGTCCAGGTCAAACACTTCATCAAACAGCGAATCCGCGTAGCTGAATTGGGAAGCGAATTCCATTCGGATTTCTTCCCCAACGGAGTAACAGCAGCGCCCGATTCCTGGTCCGATGGCGGCCGTCAAGTCGCATGGCTGGCTGCCGAACTCCGCTCGCAGGCGGCCGACCCCTCGCTCCGCAATCCGCGCCAGCGTGCCTCTCCACCCGGCATGAAACGCGGCGACAATTCGCTGGCGCACGTCTACCACCAGCACCGGAATGCAATCTGCGGTCTGAATGCCGAGCAGCGTTCCTGGCTCGGTCGCGATCCATCCATCGCCTTGCAAAGGTTCCGTCGTGCCGGACTTTACCTCTACGCCGGGTCGTCGGACTAATCCAGAGTGAATCTGGCGCAGCAATCTCAGTTCCGGGGGTCTGGTCTGCCCTGATTTCGACTTCTGACCCGCGCCGGCAAGCAACGCCCGTACGAATCGATCTCGATTGCGCTTCACATTTTCCGGCAGATCAGGCGCGGTCAATCCTAGATTCAACTCGCCGCATTTCTGTCCTGGGCGCCCCGCCTGATAGACGGTCGACACCCCGCCGCCACGCGTACTGAAGCCATGCAGGAGCCAGTCATACTGCTGCCATTCAGGCACGCGAACAATATCCGGCCCGGCGGTGGTCGTGGTCGCAGGTTTTTTCGCCGCTGCCGTGGCCCGGCCGGCGCGCCTTTTCGTTGCTACTGACTTTTTTTTCTTGTTGGAGAGTCCTCGGGTGGCCGCAGTCGCCTTTTTGTGCGGACTGCGGGTCAGGCCGCCACGCTGGAACAGCGCGTCGAGTTCCTGGATTCTGCTTCGGGTGGATTGTGAAGTTGTTTTTGATGCCACATCTAGATGGTAAGCTGCGCACCGATCCCAGGGATACCATGAAGACGCGAAAGGCCCGCGTTCGCGGGCCCTGCATCGAGGCTATAGAAGATAAATGGGCAGGAACTTAAAGGATAGGAGCCACTCGGTTTATCGAGCGACAGAGGTAGCGGGAAGTTCGTCTGAAAGAGGACTGCTGATTGGAATGCCTCATCTTGATCATGAGAGATGCAAACGAAAGGCCAAATACAGGGAAGCGATTCGGTTGCGTCGCTGGTTCCGTCATCCACGAACCAAAGTCGCCACTAACTGATTCATAATCAATACGATTACGCAGATCTAAGACGCTTTCCGAGCCTTCTTCCGGGGCAAGAACCAGGAAGTTATCCTGCGCATTCTCTGGGGAATTAGTGGCATCACGATGCTACTAATGGGTAGAAGGATTCTCCTGTGGGACTTCGGTGCCAAGTTCCCTGGCAGCCTCTTCCTCAAGCTGCATCTGCTTGAGTTTATTCAGCAACGCCTTGTAACTCACCTGCAGGCGCCGGGACGCTTCGCGGCGATTCCAGTGAGTGGCCTCCAGCATATGCTGGATGGCGCGACGTTCCGCCTCCCAAGCCGCCCGTCGACCCACCTCCAGCAGAGACAAGTCGGAATTGTCTGGATTTTTGTCGTCGTCCATCGTCCCCAGGGAGCCGGCCATCGGGGGTTCAAGGGCTGATACGACAGCGGGTGCAGTGGCCCGTCCATTTCGATGACTGGAAAGCTCGCGAAGAATCTGCGTTTCGCTACCGACGATCACAAACCGCTTACACAGATTCTCCAGTTCGCGAATGTTGCCCGGCCAGTCGTATTGCGTCATTCGCTCGGCCGCGTCGGGACTGAAGCGTCGAAGCGGACGGCCATATTGAATCGCGTACTTGCGGAGAAGGTAGTCGGTCAACACTGGAATCTCATCGCGGCGCTCGCGCAGCGGCGGCAGAAAGATGGTGACCACGTTGATGCGATAGAGCAGGTCTTCGCGGAACAATCCTTCGCGGACCCGTTCTTCCAGCAACTTGTTGGTGGCGCAGACTACGCGCACATCGACGGCCATGTCGCGCTTGGCACCGAGGCGGGAAAACGTACCGTCTTGCAACACGTGCAGCAGCTTGGCCTGCAGCATCGGGTGCATCTCGGCAATCTCATCCAGAAACAGCGTGCCGTGGTTGGCCAGTTCAAACTTGCCAGGCTTGTCGCGCATGGCGCCGGTAAAAGCGCCCGCCTCATACCCAAATAACTCGCTCTCCAGCAAGTCGTGGGGAATGGCCGCGCAATTCACCTTGATAAACGGCTTTTGTCTGCGCCGCGAATATTCGAACAGCAGGCGGGCAATGACTTCTTTGCCGACTCCGCTTTCTCCGCGAATCAGGACGGTGACATCGGTTCCTGCAACTTTCTCCACCGTCTTGCGAATATCTGCCATGCGTGGATTGGCGCCCACCATGGCGGGCGGCGGAAGCAACGGAATGGAAGGGTCCACCTCCTCACCGTCTTCAATGACGGGAGCGACCGTGGTCCCGGCTGTGCTGGAATCGCCTCCATGCTGTTCGGCGATCGCGGGGACTGGAACAGGGAGCCGATCCAACACGCCCTGCGCTCGTTCCACCATGGATCCCGAATCCAGCGGGAGTGCCCACACATCTTCCGCGCCCAGGCGAGAGATGCTGAACGTAATTTTCTCTGTGGGCCGGAATAATGCCACGACGATCGGCAAGTAAGGATGTCGGGCACGCACCTTCTCCAGCAAGCTGCCGTCCTGATCCAGTTCCAAAACCAGCAGATTTGGCACTCGGTCTCGCAGATGCTCCAGCAGATGCTCCGCGGAGCGTACCTGGACCAGCGACACCGTTGCACCGGCCTGCATCAGCACTTGCGCCAACGATGCGGAATGCGCCGTATCCAAAACGGCGAGCAAAACCTGGACCTGGATGTTGGCCATGAAGAAGTAATTTGATTTTAGACGCTTTTCGGCGGTCTCTTAGAACATTCAGATGCGTGGAGCGTGGTCGGCGGTCCTGGGATTGGAGAGTGACCTGGGGAGATGCAAGCGGGAGACGCATTGCGCGTCGTTTGGCGTGATCGAGCGGGATTGAAATCCGATGTACTTTCTTTGACCTCAGCAACGAGGGGTTGCGCGCGGCGGTTACATCCAGCGCTCAAGATGATGTAACACGAAGCCGATGCCGAAGCCGGTAAGGGGATTGAATTCTCCGACATGGATTTCGCCCCTGGTTTCGTCGCCGGCTTGAGCCAGCGGAATGGTGACGTGCGAGGAGTCGGCTCCAGTGAAGCGTGCGCCTCGGTTCCGCAGATGTACGGACGCAGGATGATTGCGGTTCCAGGCGCGATCGGGGATGGAAACAGAAAACCCCGCCTGCTTCCAGGCGGTGATGGCTGCTGGTGCTGGACCGTGAAAGCTCCACAGGGCATGCAACCGCTGCGGGCGCGGTCCGTGGTCCATAAATGTGAATTGAAAGCCTACGGGCAGCCGCCGAGTCTGGCGGATCCCGGTGGCCGCTGAGCCTAGTCTCCATCGTCCGATGAAGTCCGAGGGGCCATCGCTGAAAATGACGTGGCTGCCGTCGAAGCCTGCCGAATAACAACGGCCATCGTCGTCGAGGAAGTTTGCGTCGGCGTTCGATCGCGTCGAAGGAACGGACGGATCCTGTGGGCGTAGCCGGAGGCGCTGCCCCGAGTTGGACACAATTTCAAAGGACATG
>JAJYBW010000176.1 GCA_021778815.1 Acidobacteriota bacterium
TCATGCTGTATCTGGCTGAAAATAAGAAGCCTCTTGTGCTTCCCGTGCTGGCGATCGCAGTTTTTGGCGGATTTTTGATTCTTGTGGCCTCGTATGCCTTCCATATGGACGGTCTAAGCTATGTTTTTGAAAGCGCGGATGCGCGCATGTGGTTCTCCTGGGCGGGCAGTCTGCAAATGATGAAGAGCGTTTCCAACGCCGGCTTGACGATTGCCTCGCTTTCCGCTGCGGCACTGTACATTTTCCATCGCCGTTCGCGGTATTTCGGGAATACGACGCCGCTGATCGTCGCTCTGATTCTGCTTTCTCTGGAGACTACGGGCGTGCGCAGCGAGCCCTGGATCTGGGCTGTACCATTCGTTTTGACCTTCACAGGCGGGGTGTTCGCGGACATGCTGGAGTCCCACCGCAAGCGGATGTTCGTGTGGTTGACGGGGGCTTTAGCGGTCGCCCAGGTGATCCTCACTCTGGCCAGCTTACCGCTGCTTGTTGCTCAGGGATAAGTCCCGGCAAATCAATAGATAACTCATCCCCAACTTCAACGTTTCGGGCCTGCTCAAACCCCTGAAAACACTGTATTCTAGAGAGAGACCTTCCGTTCCATCCGGCGCGCAGAATGCACTCCCAATCGGCCGCGGGATAGGCTTTAGGCTCACCCTCTAAAAGAACGGTTCGCGACAAAAAATGGCAGACGAGCAAAACCCCCAACTTCCTCTTGGCAATAATGGCAGCGATGGCAGCGGCACCCCTCCGGGAGGCCCCCAAGGGCCGGGTGCGGCCAATATGATTTTCATCAACATTGAAGACGAGATGCGGCGCTCGTATCTCGACTATTCCATGTCGGTGATTATTGGGCGAGCGTTGCCGGATGTACGCGATGGCCTGAAACCTGTCCACCGGCGCGTGCTGTACACGATGCAGGAGATGGGGCTGCAGCACAACAAGAAATACACCAAGTGCGCCAAGGTCGTCGGCCAGGCCATGGGACTCTACCATCCCCATGGAGATGCTTCCATTTACGACACCATGGTGCGACTGGCGCAGCCGTTCACTATGCGCTACACCATGGTCGACGGGCAGGGAAATTTCGGTTCGGTCGATGGTGACCCACCGGCTGCCATGCGGTATACAGAAGCTCGTTTGACCCGCATTGCCGGCGAAATGCTGGCCGATATCGATCAGGAGACGGTCGATTTCACCCCGAATTACGACGAAAGCACGATGGAACCGGTAGTGCTGCCCACGCGCATTCCCACGCTGATCGTGAATGGATCGAGCGGCATTGCGGTTGGCATGGCAACCAACATTCCTCCGCATAATTTGACGGAGATTGTGAACGCCGCCATTGAAATGGTGAACAATCCGCATGCCGGGCTGGCGGAAGTGATGCAGCACGTGCAGGGTCCGGATTTCCCGACCGGCGGATTTATTTATGGCCGCAGCGGAATCCTCGAGGCCTATCGGACAGGACGTGGCCGCTTCCTGATGCGGGCGCGCGTGGCCATCGAAAACATTACGCAAGGACGTCAGGCCATCATCGTTACGGAAATTCCGTATCAGGTGAACAAGTCGAAGCTGATTGAGCGCATCGCCAGCCTGGTGAATGAAAAAGTGATCGACGACATCAGCGACGTGCGCGATGAGAGCGACCGCGACGGCATGCGCATCGTGATTGAGCTGAAGCGGACGGCGGAAGCGCAGATTGTGCTGAACCAGCTATACAAGAACACGCAGATGCAGGACAGCTTCTCGATGATCTTCCTGGCGGTTGTGAATGGCCAGCCGAGAGAGATGGGCCTGCCGCAGGCGATTCGGCATTTCCTCGACCATCGCATCGATGTCGTGCGTCGGCGCACTGCATTCCTGCTGGGAAAGGCGCGCGAGCGCGAGCACATCCTGGAAGGCTACAAGATTGCGCTGGACAATCTCGATGCCTTCATCAGAATTATTCGCGGATCTTCTTCCCGCGCGGATGCACGGGAAAACCTGCATCGCTTCTCGCTGGGCAAAGAGATTGTCATCAAGCTGGACAAGGATACGACCAACCTGACCGCCGAAGCCGGCATGACGTATCGCCAGATCGATGCCGTCCTGGAACTACAGCTGTATCGGTTGACGCAACTTTCCATCGATGAATTGTTGAAAGAACTGGGTGAAGTTCGCGATCGGATTGCGGAGTACGAATCGATCCTGGCCAGCGAGAAAAAACTGCGCAGCGTCATCGTGAAGGAACTGGAAGCGGTGAAGAAGGAATACGGCGATGCGCGTCGTACGCAAATTCTGGATGAAACCGCAGAGTTGCAGATGGAGGACCTGATTGCCGACGAACAGGTGGCCATCACGGTATCGCATTCCGGCTATCTGAAACGCACCGCCATTTCAACCTATCGCCAACAACGTCGCGGGGGCACTGGGCGATTTGGCATGCGCACGCGGGAAGAAGATTTCGTCGAGCAGTTGATTATCGATTCCACGCATGCGTACCTGCTGTGCTTCACCAATACTGGACGCGTCTACTGGCTGAAGGTGTATGAGATCCCCGACGTCGGCGCGGCAGGCAAGGGGAAAGCCATGGCCAGCCTGCTGAGCCTGCAGGCGGGAGAAAATGTCTGTGCCATCCTTCCGGTGCGCAACCTTGAAGAAGAAGGGAAGTTCATCTTCTTCGGTACACGCAACGGAAAGGTCAAGAAAACTCCGCTGAAAGATTTTTCGAACGTGATGTCCAAGGGAATCATTGCCATTGGCATCGACAAGGAAGATGAACTGGTTGCGGCGAGGATCACCGACGGCAAACAGATCGTCTTCCTGGCAACGCACGATGGCATGGCGATTCGCTTCGACGAGAATGATGTTCGTTCCATGGGGCGTCCGGCGGCCGGTGTCCGCGGCATCGATCTGGCGAAGGACGATTATGTTGTCGGTGTTGCGGTCACTCCCAAGGAACGCAAAAAGAGCGATGGTGGTGCGGATTGTGCCTGCCTGATTCTTTCGGTGACCGATAACGGCTACGGCAAACGGACCGACGTCGATGAATATCGTCTGCAGACACGCGGCGGCAAGGGCGTCATCAACCTGAAGACGATGAAGAAGAATGGCAAGGTCTGTTCCATCAACCTGGTCGACGATTCGAGCGAACTAATGGTCATCAGCCAGTTCGGAAAGATCATCCGCATCGACACTAAAACCGTGCGCGCGGCGGGTCGTTCGACGCAGGGCGTTCGCCTGTTGAACCTGGAAGAGCCGGACAAGGTGGCCGCTGCGGTCGTCATTCCGCCAGAAGAGAAAGAAAACGGGGACGAACCGACGCTTATTCAGTAGGACAATTCACGAGTTTCACGTCGCATGAACCAACCGGGCCCTTTGCGGCATCTGCTGCGGACGGGCCCGCTCAATTTTCTACTAAATGAGCAGCGTGCCTAAAGAACAGCAATCTTCATAAAATAAATCTACGGAGAAAAATATCAATGGCAATCAAGACAGTTGCACTCAAGAACGGCCCATTCATGGTGACAGGGGATTTGTCGGAACTGGAACTGACCGATGCTGAGGGAAATCGCTACGACCTGACCGGTAAAGAGAAAGTCGCGCTCTGTCGCTGCGGCGCTTCGGTCAACAAGCCTTTCTGCGACGGCCACCATTCGAAGATTGGTTTTCAGGCAGCGGAAGCTGCGGTGAAAGCGGAACAAAAGTAGCACTTCTCGATTGAATGTTGGATTTGCAATGTTGAATAAAAGCCATCGCGCGGAGATTCAGCGCTTGTGGGCTCGCAAGGTGCAGCAGGATAGCGCCGACGTTCCCTTCGCGGAACGCCATCGCAATCTTGCCCCAGCGAGCGCTGAGTTTCTCTCTGCACTGGCCTCCGGTGTCGGCGCCCAAAAGATCGTTGAGATTGGTGGATCGAGCGGTATTTCCACCATCGCGCTGGCCGCAGCCGCGCAGCAGACGCAGGGCAAGCTGATCTCAGTTGAGATTGAACCTGTTCGCCAGGGCGAGTCGAAAGAGACGATCGCCCGGTTGGGTCTCGACGAGTTTGTTGATTTTCGTCTTGGCGACGCTGCGCAGACTCTGCCGCAATTGAACGATGTGGAATTTGCCCTGATCGACTGCGAGAAGCAGGATTACATTCGCTTCTTTGATATGCTGCACCTTCGTCCCGGCGCCATTGTTGTTGCGGATAACATCTTGTCGCATCAACTCACGGACTATGTCAAGCATGTGCGGGCGCAGCGCGGTGGAGCGTCTATCACGCTGCCGATCGGCCATGGGTTGGAGTTGACCCGAGTTGCAGAATGAACCGTCTGCCGATTGGATAATGTAAGGTTTATTCTGCCCGAGACAGATTCATGCTATCCTCGGAATCACATTTCTCCCTTCGCGTGGGCGTCGCTAGCAGACGGAGTATTTGCGAAGCGGGGAAACCGTAGCCTGATGCAACTTCAATGACTGATTCAAGTGGCCGAAGTCGTACCCCTGGTTCCCGCATTCATCTTCTTCGCATTCAGCGCATGAGGTTCGCGCCTTCCCATGCGTAGACGTACATGGCTTAGCCTGGCGATTGCGCTTGCCATTTTGGCCGCGCTGGTCACCGCAGTCTATCTCCGCAAACAGGCGCCGCCAGAAGTCGCCAGTATTCTTCCTGAGGCCGACGGCATTGTCTATTTCAATTTGAAGCCTCTGCGCACGCTGACCCGCTTTGATCAGCACCCTGTGGCGCATGATCCCGATTATCAGAAGTTCATCGATGCCACCGGCATTGTGTTTGAGCGCGATCTCGACGAGGCCGCTTTTGCCATTCATCGCATGGCAGATCCCAATGGCCCTAACGGTGCAGTCGCGTATTCTGAGGTGTTCCAAGGGCGTTTCGATGGACAGCGTTTGGCGGCCTATCTGGAGGCGCAGTCGTCTGCCCATGAAAGCTACGCCGCCGACGTAATCTACTCGATTGAGCACGCAGGACGTACTGACCGGGTCGTCGTGCTGGGCTATGACCTGGTCGCCGTCTCCAATGCTCCAACGGCGGAGCAGATCCACTCCATCATCGATCGCTATCATTCCGCGGCATCGCCGTTCACTGGCGATACGTTGTTGTCGCGCTACTATTCGAAAGTGCCCCTACTGTCGGAAGCCTGGGGAATTGGCGAAATTGAACCCTCGACCGGGCCGGGGATTCAGTTCCAGGTATTCGGATTGCCATTGTCAATGCCGGCAGGAGCTACGTTCATCGGTTCCATCCGTTACCTTGGATCTGTGCACATGCGCTTGGAAGAGATTGCGCCCAATGCAAGCATTGCCAAAGAATCCGTCGAGATGGTGAACCTGGCCCTCGGGCTACTCCGTTCCACGCAGGTCACGATTGGCGCGCAGGACGCAAACACGGCCGACTGGGAGGCATTTGTGCGCAGCATGAAGGTGGAGCAAAAGGGGAAGCGAGCCATCTTTCAGGCGGTTGTTCCGACTCGCCTGGTGCGAAGCCTGCTATCGGCCCAGAATGCCGCGGCGACCGCACCAGCTACTCCTTGAGGTACCTCACCGTCCATTGGCGCTCTAGCCCTGATTCCAGCGGAACGTTCGTTTGCGCCCCATTTTTGCGGCTGCTACACTTGAGAGAGCAGCGCGATCCCTATGCGGCTGCCACCATCTAACCCCCCGCGAAGGATTCCGGCCTAAATCTGTGGATACGCAAACCCGACATGCCATTAAACACGATGCTCTTATTGACCACGCAAACAGCGCCTTAGGCTGGCTGGAAGATCACAAGTCACAAGCGATCCTTGTTTCCGCAATTGTGATCGGCGTACTGGTCGTTGGCATCAGCAGCATTCTTTTTTATCAGCATCGTCAGGGTGAAGCCTCGGTGGCGTTTGGGGCTGCGATGGACATCTACAGCGCGCCGGTGGACCAGCCCGGTACGCCGCCAGAGCCCGGAGTGAGGACCTACCCTTCTGCGGTGTCTCGGGCAAAAGCGGCCAATGCGGAATTTGTGAAGGTCGCTGATAGTTTTGGTTCGACCGACGCGGGCCAGAACGCGCTCTACTTCGCTGGCCTGACATATATGGAAATGGGCAACAGCGCCGCCGCTGAAACGACGTTGAAAAAAGTGGCGGACCACGGTGATGCCAACCTTAGCTCCCTCGCAGACATCGCGCTGGTCAGCCTCTATCGCCAGGACGGAAAAAACTCTGATGCCATCGATATGCTGAAGAAACTGATTGCCCATCCCACGACCGCAGTGCCAGTCGGTCAATCGAAACTGGAACTGGCCGGCATCTACGAGCAGACAAATCCGGCCCAGGCAAAGCAAATTTACGCGCAGCTGAAGGACAAGGACACGAAGACCACGGCTGGCCAGATCGCCGCACAAAAGCTGCAGCAGATGCATTGAGAGTTTTCGCACGGCAGTTTCACAGAGGTACACTCATGGGGCCACGCATCAGCGCGTGGCCCCATGTATTTGCGGTCGAGAAGACGCTCGATTCTCCGATGCCAAAATATTTCCGAGCGCAGCGCGGACCGGCTGCGTCCTGTTGAGTGAACTGATCTTTATGGATGTCAGAACAGCGACCGACGAGCAGATCTTGACGTGGACCCTGGGGCGGACCCTCGACCAAAAAAGCCGGATTGCGAGCCAAAGCGAGTGCGAAGCCGCGGATGCGCTGTTGCAAATCTCCGACCTGGCAAGCCAACATTCTGCGGTTCTGTTCCGTGTGGCTTTCAGCGTTCTGCGACATGCGAATGATGCCGAAGATGTAGTGCAGGAGACATTTCTTTGCGTTCTAAAGAACCAACGGAAGCTGGCGTCGATTGAAAATCCGCGCATCTGGCTGGTGCGGATCGCATGGAACCTGGCGCTCGACCGCAAGCGGAGAATGCGCGCCACTCCGCTGCTGGAGGAAGCCGAGGAAATATTGAGCAACAGACCAAGCCGTGATTCATCCGCGGAAATCGCTATGGGAGCAGCACAAGGTTGTGCTCGCATTCTGCGCATGATCGACAAGTTACCCAGGAAAGAGCAGCAGGTCCTGCGGCTCTCCGCGCTGGAAGAATTGGGCACGCCGGAGA
>JAJYBW010000177.1 GCA_021778815.1 Acidobacteriota bacterium
TAGAGCGCGCCGCGTTTTTCTGCCGCAGATATAGACCACTGAAGGCACGTACGGAATGGTCTGGATGAAATGGGATATAGCACCCGAATTCCGGATTATCCCAACTGTCTACTAACTCGTAACCCAAATCGTCGGCAGACTGCAGAAATTCATCTCGATTTGCGACGCGGTACGGGGCCAGCGCCGGTCCCATATTGTGGAGCGTGTAGAAGGTCTCGCGATCGGTAAATGGAAGCTTATTGATCAGTACGTGCGGTGGCCTCTTTGCGAATGTTCGGAAAATTTCCGCGAAGGTCGACTCAGGAAACTGCAGCGATCCAAACGACAGAAAAAGAGGGAACTCCGGAGCCCGTTCTAAATCAGTCGTAAAAGTCAGTTGTCTGCGCGCGTCCTTCTCCTCTGCCAGTTTCGTCCCAGCAGCAGCGACGGCCGGTACATCGTAGATCGTCCACTGCAGATTCTCGGGATACTCCAGATGCCGCTGATACGAGTAATAGGAGATGCCTAGGTAACCCCCAAAATCGAACACCCGGGGGTTTTGCGGGAGCAGTTTTTCCAGCCAGAATAAGACCGGATAATCGCTGGAGCGAACCGAACCCTTATATCCGAGAAACGTCGCCGAATCAGGATTGTCGTAGCTGTTATGGCGGTCGGCAGGAATGGCTGCGTTGGCTGCGGCAAATGAAGGATAGACTCCAGAAAATAGCCGCTCCCATTCGGCAACCCGCATGAAATGCTGTTCGTACTCGAAGCGGTGCCATTTACGAATCAGCGGAACAGCGCCTTCTACTTTGTCGACGAAGTTTTTCGTGGTGGGCGAAAGCAGTATAGCTTTGATGGCCTGTTTCATGGAGTCATTGTATGCGACCGCCTGGGAAACTCGGGGTGTTCCTCGCACTCCAGCGACAGTTAGTGGGTGGGGATCGATGACGCAGGTGATGGATTGAGGAATCGAAGAATGTGTGCTGTACGCGACGGTGCGTGGGCTGAATTGCAGTTAATAGTTCCTGTCGACGGTTCTCGCTTGTAACTCCTTGGTTTGTGGGACAGGCAGGATGCTGCGGCAAAGTTTTTCCAGAACGTTTGTCAGCGGAATTCAATCAGTGTTTTCGCTCGGCCTGGTTGAGAGGGTCATCCTTCTACATTCAAACTGACGCAATACCAGTTCGCCCGCATTGCAGAGACGTCACCCCACGTGCGAACATGACGGAGTGAGTGCACCGATTCCTCCATGGGAACCACTATCAGAAGCGGTGCTGGCGGATCAACGCGGTACCTATGATCGGATGCGGGCCGCATGCCCAATGGCCGAGTCGCCCCGTGGTGTCACGCTCTTTAGGCATGCCGATGTTGTCACTGCGGCGAACGACTCGGCCAGGTTTTCCTCGGCTGTATCCGTCCATCGAATGGTGCCCAACTCCCTGGACCAACCGGAGCACGCTGCGTTTCGGGCGGCGATCGACCCTTTCTTCACGCCCGATCGAATGGAAGCGCTCGAACCGCGGGTCCGGAGAATCGCTCACGATATCATCGGTCCGCTGCCGAGTGGTGCGACCGTGGATGCGGTCACTGAAATCGGGTACCCGCTTGCCGTGCGCGCACAGACTGACTGGCTGGGGTGGCAGGGAATCGAAGACGAACTTCTTGCGTGGATGGCTGAGAACCATGCTGCCACTCGCTCACGGGACCGATCACGCACTGTTGCGGTCGCCAACGCGTTCGACGAGATCGTCCTGGCACAGGTGCGTCGTCGGCGGCAGATGGGCAGTGCCGCTCCGAAAGACCCCACAACCGAATTGCTCGCGGTCACCGTCAACGGAGAGCTGTTGCCCGACACTGATATCGTGTCAATTCTTCGCAACTGGACGGCGGGCGACCTCGGGTCCATAGCGGCGGCGGTTGGTGTCGTCTGCTATTTCCTGGCGGCGAACCCCCAGGTGCAGGAGTCGCTTAGGGCAGACCCCGGTAATCTGGCTGCTGCGATCGAAGAGATGTTGCGTATCGACGACCCGTTTCTCGTCAGCCGTCGCATCACGACGGTTCAAGCTCAACTGGCCGGACATGTGCTCGAGCCCGGCACCCGTGTTTATCTGAATTGGACGTCGGCGAATCGCGACGAGTCGCTGTTCGGGGATCCGAATGTCTTTCGACCTGAGGAACACGCCGAGCACAACCTGGTTTATGGCACCGGCATCCACGTTTGCCCGGGTCGTCCGTTGGCAACGATGGAGCTGGTCGTGACCGCACAGGCGTTGTTGGGCATGACAGCTCGCTTCGAGCTGGCGACCGATGCAGAACTCGTCCGAGAAACCTACCCGCTAGGTGGCTGGAGGCGGGTTCCTCTACGGCTGTATTAAGGGGACTGTAGGTCGCGGCAGATTGCAGCACTAACGCTTCGTTTGAGGCAGTCTTTACCTGTGGGTTCCTTTAAGAAGCCTGGATTATCTGCTGCAGGTGGGTTGAATCGATCAAGTCCACGACGAATGGAGTTCACGGTGCTTCCCAGTAGAAAATGGCTAAGTACGTCCGATAACATGTATTCTGTCATGTTTATCCATCGCGCCCTAACCCTAGCACCCCCAGCTGCTTCGCCCATGGAACTGCTAGGCTAAGTTGAAGGTTGAATTCTTCCCTGTCATGTCGCGTTTCCCTATTGCAACTGCCGTGCTGACCGAAGCAGTCACGCAACGGATCTTTCCCGGAGCCGCCTTCGGAATTCTGCATCCCGAGGAACAATTTGCCATTGAATCCGTTGGCGGCTTTACCTACCCGCCCGCTTCGACGCGCGTACAGAGGAACACCATCTTTGACATGGCCAGCATCAGCAAAGCCATGGCGACCACCTCCATGGCAATGCTGCTTTGGGAACGTGGCCAGCTGAATCTGGACGAGCCTCTGGCCCGGCGAGTTCCAGAATTTCTGCAACCCGGCTGTGAAGATGGACCGCTGGCGGCCCGTCGAGCTCAAGTGACACCGCGAATGCTTCTGGCTCATTGTTCGGGTCTGCCTGCCTACTCGCCTCTGTATAAAACCTCCGCCACCGCGAATGCCTTGCTCGAAGCCTGTCTGTACATGCCTCTTGAAGCACCTCCAGGAACGCAGGCTGTCTACTCCGACATTGGGTTCATTCTGCTTGGTCATCTGCTGGAGCAAATTGCAGGTGAGCAGCTAGACAGCTTTTGTCACCGCGAAGTGTTCGCGCCTCTGGGAATGAGCTCGACCATGTACTGCCCTCCTGTGAAACTCCGAGCCACGATTTCGCCAACCGCTGACAAAGATAATTTCCGGGGTCGAATTCTTCAGGGTGAAGTTCACGATCACAATTGCTGGAGACTAGGCGGAGTCAGCGGACACGCTGGATTATTCTCGAACGTGCCCGATACACTTCGCCTGGCAGATTGTCTGCTTAACGGGGGCGGCAATATTTTTCGTCCGGAAACAATTTCAAGATTTACTGCCCGACAGAACATACCTCCGTCTTCGGGTTGGACCCTGGGCTGGGATACACCCACCGCGCCTTCTTCGTCCGGAACACTGTTTAGCCCCCACTCTGTCGGCCATCTCGGCTATACGGGTACTTCGCTTTGGATTGATTTCGACAAGCATGTGGCCATCGTTCTGCTGACCAACCGCACCTATCCTGGGGACGATGCAGCTGCCTCTGAATCTATTAAGAACATCCGCCCCCGATTTCACGACGCCCTGATGCGAGAGCTTGGCTGGGGTGCAAGTGCGAATTCTTCCACCGGCTCCAGCCGCGAATAGCTGCTGTATTTGGGACGGTTGAGGCGATACAATCGAAGTAGAACAGTCGGACCTGAGGTGGTTTTTTGAAGCTTATGGGAAACGGGACCAACACTATCGACACGCCCACCACTCGTGCTGAAAGCAATGGGAAAGATTCGATCTCTCACCTGGAGTCACTGACGACGGAGAGTGCGAACCAGGCTTCGCAGGGCTTTGATACCAAGTCCGCACTAGAGATTGCACGCATCATTAACCATGAGGATGCCAAGATCGCAGCCGCGATTAAGCGGGCGTTGCCGGAGATTGCAGTTGTGATCGACAACGTCGCCCGATGTCTGCGCGACGGCGGACGCCTGATTTACGTGGGCGCAGGTTCCAGCGGGCGCATCGCTGCCCTCGACGCATCGGAGATTCCGCCGACCTATTCGACATTGCCGCAGACCGTGCAGTACATCATGGCGGGAGGACCAAAAGCACTTGCTTCTTCCATGGAAGCCAACGAAGATTCCCGCGAGCTGGGCCAGAGGGATATTGCCCGTCGCCGTCCAACCCGTAAAGATATCGTGATCGGAATTTCAGCCAGCGGCCGTACTCCATACGTAGTTGCCGCGCTGGAGTATGCACGAGGACGCGGTTCGAAAACTGCAGCCGTTACCTGTAACTACAACTCCGAGCTGACCACAGTCGCCGACGTGACCATCGTTGCAGAAGTCGGGCCGGAAGTCGTCCTCGGTTCCACTCGAATGAAGGCCGGCTCCGCGCAGAAAATGATTCTCAACATGATCACCACTGGCGCCATGACCCGCCTTGGTTATGTGTACGAAAACCTGATGGTGAACGTGCACATGAAGAACTCTAAGCTGGTCGAGCGCGGACTTCGGATTCTGAAGCAGGCGTGTAACGTGGACCAGGATACGGCCGTTCGCACCATGAAGGCGGCCGGTAAAAGCGTGCCCATCGCCATGGTGATGCTGAAAGCCGGGGTCGACAAGCAGGAAGCGGTTCGCAGGCTGGCAAAGTCGGACGGCAATGTACGCCGCGCGATTGAAGACACTACCCTTGAGTTATAGCGCTCATAAAGATGCATTGACGCTGCTGATACCCTGCGCTGCAAAGATAAAAATGCATGGTTAGATGGATCCATGGATAAGTTTGTCATTCGCGGTGGCACACCGCTTCGAGGCACAATCCGCATCAGCGGAGCGAAAAACTCCGCTCTACCCTGTATGGCCGCGGCCATCCTGACAGAGGATGAAGTCACCCTGGAAAATATTCCAGACGTGCGCGACATTGAAACCGAACGCAAGCTGCTTGCCTCCATGGGTGCCGAGGTCGAATTAGGATACGGTCGCGCCCACCACCGCACACGCA
Organism: Acidobacteriota bacterium; assembly: GCA_021778815.1. Classification (GTDB taxonomy): domain Bacteria; phylum Acidobacteriota; class Terriglobia; order Terriglobales; family Acidobacteriaceae; genus JAKAAZ01. The sequence goes on from JAJYBW010000177.1 coordinate 5,119, forward strand.
TTCGCTGCGCGTCACTCGATCCGGTTGCAAAATACGAAATTGTCAAAACCATGCGCGCATCGTCGCTGGTGCTTGGACCTCTGGTTGCCCGCACTGGAATGGCGCGCGTGGCCATGCCCGGCGGTTGCGCCATTGGCGGCCGTCCCATCGACCTGCACATCAAGGCGCTGCAGGCTATGGGCGCGGAAATCACTCAAGAGCACGGCTACCTGGAAGCCCGCGCGAAACGCCTCCATGGGGCGCATATCGTTTTCGACAAAATTACCGTGACTGGAACCGAAGATTTGCTGATGGCTGCCGCCCTGGCCGACGGCGAAACCTGCATGGAAAACTGCGCGTGTGAGCCAGAGGTTACGGATTTGGCAAAAATGTTGACCTCCATGGGCGCGCAAATTGAAGGCGCAGGGACAGCAACGATTCGTGTGCAAGGCGCTGAAAGACTGCACGGCGCGAAACATCGCATCCATCCCGACCGAATTGAAGCAGGCACATTTCTGATCGCCGCGGCCATCACGGGCGGCGAGCTTACACTGACGAGTTGCAATCCCGAACATCTGTCTTCCGTTATCGAAAAGCTGAGAGAAGTGGGCGTGCAGTGCGAACTGGGCCCTGACTCGATCCGAGTTCACAACGGCGGTCTATTACGCAGCGCGAATATCTCTACGGAAGAGTACCCCGGCTTCCCTACCGATATGCAGGCGCAATTCATGGCATTGGCCACGCAGGCGGAAGGCACATCACTGGTGACGGAAAATATTTTCGAAAATCGCTTCATGCACGTGCAGGAATTAATTCGCATGGGCGCGAACATTCGGGTAGAGGGTCGCATTGCCGCTGTCGTCGGCAAGTCTCCATTATCCTCGGCTGCCGTGATGGCGTCCGATCTGCGCGCCTCGGCATCGCTGGTTCTGGCGGCGCTGGTCGCGGAGGGTGAAACCATCATCGACCGCGTCTATCATATCGATCGCGGCTATGAACGGATTGAAGAAAAGCTGCGCGGCGTCGGCGCCAAGATTCGCCGTATTGGAAATGTCTTCCGAGAAACTGAAGAGCCCGCCGCCGAAGTAACCGCCTAGGCTCGCAGAATCGTATCGCTATGCAACAACTCCTCGCTCCATTCCGATTCGCTTGGAACGCCTTGCGCGGACACTGGCTGCGTCCCTGGCGAAGTCCCTATCTTTGCTGGCGCATTGAAACCTATTCCGGCATCCCGGCCGGCTCCATCAACGCGCGCATCTTCTGGAAGTTTTTCTTCGCGGAAAAGGGCAATCTGCTCCACTTTCTTCTCTGGACCGCGAAGCTGGAATCCTACAAAAACAATTGAGAGGGCTGGATGATTCGCTACGGCATTCTAGGATTTGGATTGCACGGCTGGAAGCGCCTTGTGCCCGCATTTGCCGGCGCAAAGAATTCCAAACTGACGGGCATCTGGCGCAGAAACCTCGATAAAGCCAAGGCCAACGCCAACGATTACGGCATTGAAACCGTCTTCGCTACAGCGGAAGAGTTATGTGCCTCTCCCGACGTGGACGCCGTTTTCGTCACGTCGCCCGATGCTCTCCACGTGCGCGATAGCTTGCTAGCCATGTCGCATCACAAGGCAGTGTTGTGCGAAAAGCCCCTGGCCATGAACGTCGAAGAAGTGGAGCAGATGCTGGCGGCCGCCCGAAAAGCAAACGTTCAGTTCGGCGTGGCGCAGAATTTTCGCTACAACCGCAGCGTCGATTTGATTCGCGAATGGGTGCAGGCGGGCAGAGTCGGCAAACCCATTTTCGCGACGTCCCATTTTTATTTTCAAAGTGAGGAAAGCCAGCGTGGATGGATCTACGATCCTTCCGTCGCCCGCGGCGGTCCGATCGGAGATGTCGGGATTCACTGTCTGGACGTACTGCGCTATATCCTGCAGGACGATATGACGGCGGTG
>JAJYBW010000178.1 GCA_021778815.1 Acidobacteriota bacterium
CAAGCCTATGGATGAACCAACGACATTGCGAAAGATTGTTCATGTCGACATGGACGCGTTCTATGCCTCGGTAGAGCAGCGGGACAATCCGAAACTTCGCGGCAGGCCGGTCGTAGTTGCGTGGCGCGGAAATCGTTCCGTGGTCTGCGCTGCCTCCTATGAGGCCCGCCGGTATGGCATTCGCTCTGCAATGCCCGCGCTGCGTGCCGAACGCCTTTGTCCTGAAGCGACCTTCATTCCGCCCGATTTCGTTCGATATAAGGCCGTATCCCTGGCGGTGCGCGAAATCTTTCGGCGGCACACCGACATCATCGAACCCTTGTCTCTTGATGAAGGCTACCTTGATGTGACTGAGAACAAGATGCAGCTGCCGACTGCGACTCGGGTGGCGAAGACGATTCGCGAACAGATACGCGACGAGTTGAACCTGACGGCTTCCGCAGGCGTGGCGCCGAACAAATTCCTGGCCAAGATCGCCTCCGATTGGAAGAAGCCGGATGGGCTATTTGTCATTCAGCCACACCAGGCACAGAGCTTTCTTCTGCCATTGCCCGTGGGCCGCATCCCAGGTGTGGGACGAGTCACGGAGAGTCGCATGAACGCAGTTGGAATCGCTACCGTTGGCGATCTCTTCGCGCTTGAACTATCGACGCTCGAAAATCATTTTGGCAGCTATGGCCTCCGCCTGTATCAACTCGCCCGAGGCATCGACGATAATCCCGTGGTTCCGAATCGAGTGAGTAAGTCGATCTCTGCCGAAGACACGTTTCCGGAAGACATTCCGCTGATGGATACCGATCAGCAAATTCAACGTCTGGCGGAGAAGGTCTGGAAAGCTTCGCAGGGCAATGCGCGCGCTGCCCGGACAGTTGTTCTGAAGCTGAAGACGAAGGAATTCACCAACCTTACGCGCAGCCTCACGCCGCCGGTACCGCCCGCATCCTGCGAGGAATTGTTATCGATCGCGCTGACACTACGCGAGCGGGTCGATGTGGGACAGAAGCAACTGTTTCGCCTGGTCGGAGTGGGACTTAGCAATTTTCGAGATTTCCAGAAAGCGACATCAACCCCGGCATCCATCTGCGAATTGATGCCGGACGAGCAAGCAGACTCTGAATGAGATGATCGACATTCCCGCACAAACTGCGGAGCTTCGACGTCGTGAGCACAACGTCGAAGCTCCATCGTGCGTGATTCCGCGGCCGGCACCCAGCTACAGGCAGTACGATTCGGCGCAATCAATTTGTGGCTTTGTTTCTTGCGGCAAGGTTCTCAGGTTGGGACGATTGGCTTCATGTCCTTCCAGGTCGGCATCTGCCAGGAAGTCAATGGCTGCTTCGTCCAGAGTCGCGCCTGTACCGAAGATGTCGCTGCCTTCCACCTCAACCCAGTAAACGCCATGACGTTTTCCGGTCGTGATGGCGTGCTCACCGGCCAAGACACGAACTTTTTCCATCGGTGTGGGTTCGCGCTGCGCCAACACCTGCATTGGGCAAATCAGCAGTACTGCAATCAATCCAGATCGAATGATCTTCTCCATGTTGTCCCTCATTCTTCTGACCGAGAATGTTTCTGCGTCGTTCTTAGCCAAGCTCACATCGGTTCGATGCTCGCATCTGCCCAAAATGTGGTCCGACGTTGCCAATTGGGCGATGCAACGATCCCTTTGCTCTGCCAATTGTAGCCGTGATCCGGCAAACGGCAAGCGTCGTTTTTGGGCGTCGGTCACGGTTCTCTGCGTCAACCAAGGCCTTCGCGCGGAAACAATTTCCCCTGCATAATTACCGTCGTAATCGATTGACACATGGGTGCTTTCGCCCTTTTCGATCTTGCCTTCCAGCGTTGGTGAACGCAGCCTCGGAGAGTTGACCCGCCATCCGTAGGGGACGAAACGACGATTCCGTTTCCCTCGCAATCGGCAAGCTGATGTCGTTCGCCGCCGTACAACAAAAGATCATGCCGGCAGCATTTGCGCATAAAAATGCATACCCGTTACCCGCGTAATGCTCGACGCAGCCATGCGCGTAATGACCTGAACCATTACTTATTTTGCTAGAACGGGACAAGAATCTTTCGGCGTGTGACGCGAACCAGTCATCGAAGGCATTCACATCATCGATGTCCGCACGATTCGGCGATTCGATGAAAAGTGCCAGCTCGTGCACTTTTAGAATTGGGTGCGCGCGCTGGCTATCCCGAGACAGCTAGCCGTTAGCGATGGCAAGTGTCAGGACAGTGATGTCGTCTTCCTGACCGAAACGCTGCGCGGCTTCGGCGATGTCGCGGGCGGACATCAAAGTAAGATTCGGAAGTCTTCCAAATCCATAAAGCTCTCCGCTGTCGGCGCGGGCTTCTGGAACGCCGTCCGAAAGCAGGACGAAACGTTCCGAGGCCGCCAGACGGCCGTGCACCAGCTCGTACGCCTGCTCCGCAAGCAGGCCCAATGGCAACGTTGGCGGCGTATTCACTTCGCGACCGGAGATGTAGGGAGGAATGTGCCCGGCATTCGCAACCGTGTACTCGCCGGAGAGTGCGATGCGTACACAGCAAGCAGTAGTAAAGCCGAGCTGCCCCTGCGCAATCAGTGCGTTGTTGAGACCGTGCAGGATGTCCCCGGGGTCGTGCGAAGTTTCGCGGCGCAGTGCACCAAGAATCATGGCAACGCGCATCGCGGCGGGGAGGCCCTTTCCTGAAACATCGCCCACAATGGCGGTGAGAGAACCGTCCGGCGCAGGGGATACGAAGAAGAAATCGCCACCAACTTCGCTGGCGGGCAGATACACGGAGTCCACCTGAAAACCGGGAGTGGAACGCGAGGCGCTCTGCAAAAGCAATTGCTGAACAGTGCTTGCAGCCTGCAGTTCGGCGGCAAAAGCGGCGCGCTCGCGGGCGGTTTCGACCATTTCCGCGCACAGCATTGAGTTTTCAATGGCAGCGGCAGTTTGCAGCGCGATGGTGTTCAGCAGTTTAAGATCGGCGGCGGAATAAGATGAGCCAGCTGCACTGTTGGCTAATGCGATAATGCCGACCGTCCGCTGTCCTGCGCGCAAGGGAGCGCACATCAATGACCTCAGCGTGCATTCCGATTCAAGAGCGCGAGCATCGGAGGCGCAGTTATTGACGATCTCTCCAATTCCGCGCTCCAGGGTCGAAGCAGCGAACTGCGATCCGGGACCAAGGGGACCCCGATCGTCTGCGGAATCATCGCACAAATCGCCGAAAGAAGCGGCGCGTTGCAGGATGCGGTCGTCCTTTCCCATTAAGAGCACGCTACCGTGAGTCGCAGGAATTAAGCGTTGCGCCTGCGCCAGCGCAGACTGACCCACGGCGGCCGAGTTGAGAAGAGCGGCCAGTTGTTCGGACAGTTGCTCAATCAAGTGGACTTCGCGGTACAAATGGAGAACCTCTGCAGCAAGCGCTCGCGCTTCAGACTGGCGGCTTGCGAAGTGCTGGAGCAGCAGGGCGATTGCCGACGCAGGCTCAGATGGGCCAACGACAAATCCCAGGGTCGCGTCTTCAAACTGCACTGGAATGTGAGTATGGTCAACTGAATTGTCCGGAGATATCTCACCCAGCAGAGGCTTGCCGGCTGGGTCAACAATGGAGATTTCGGCGCCCACAACATTGATTAACGCCGTGAGGGCGGAACGGCAGTCGGACCTGGAGCTGATGAGTGACTTGAGTGTGAGAGCGGCCATATGCCTCACTCCCCAGGCATTGACAAACCCAGCACGGAGCGGGCCTTGGCGATCAGGGCATCCGGGTCGAACGGCTTGGTCATATAAAGATCAGCGCCAACTTCCTGGCCGCGCTGGCGATCGAACTCCTGACCCTTGGCGGTCAGCAGAATGATATGGATGTGACCTAATCCCAAATCATTCTTCACCGCGCTGCAGACATCGAAGCCGTTTTTCTTCGGCATCATCACGTCGAGGAAAACAAGATTGGGCTCCTCTTTGCGAATTGTTTCGAGCGCCTCTTCGCCGTTGCTCGCAGTGAAAAGTTCGACACCATCGTCCTCGAGTTCTTCGAGGGTCTGCTGGATCAGCATGCGCAAATGCGGTTCGTCGTCAACAATCAGAATTTTCATAGGCGTCATTGATAAATCAAAAAGAGTACGTTCTCCATTCCCTTCTCGAAGCGAAGAGCACGAACCGCTTCATCGCTGGAAAGGAGCGAATTCAAGATAATGATGTCAGGCTTCGAGAGGACAGCTTTTGAAACCAGCTCAGAGCCGCTCGACTCGACTACTTGATAGCCACGAGTCTCAAGGGCACTGGTGAGAGTCCGAATGGTGGACGCATCTTCATCGACGACCATCACCTTCTTCCGGGATTTCCCTTGATCCAGCAACGTATCAACCTCGTGGAACAGAGAAGCCGTATCGATTGGCTTGGTAAGGTAACGATCCACACCCAGCCGGTATCCGCGTTCTTTATCTTCGAGAATGGACAAGATGATGATTGGGATGTCCATTGTGGATGGATCATTTTTGAGCACTGCCGCCACGTCGAAACCATTCATCTCCGGCATCATCACATCGAGGATGACCAGTCCCGGCGGTTCCTCTCGAATCAGGGCCAGCGCTTTGCGGCCGTCTTCGGCCAGGCGAACGGAATAGCCCGCCTCTGTGAGTTCCTGCTGGAGGAGCGATCGGATGTTGGAGTCGTCATCGACCACCAGGACTGACTTGTCCCGCGATGGGTGTGAGATCACTCTCTCTCGCAACTGCCGGACAAGGGTCTCTACATTGATGGAGTGGCGCATAGGGAGCGTTTCAAGCGCCTGCGTACCTTCAATAATTGGAAGCGTAAATGAAAATGTGCTGCCGTGGCCCGGTTCGCTCTCCACCCAGATTCGTCCGCCATGATATTCGACGATCTCTTTGCAGATCGGCAGCCCCAGGCCGGTCCCTTTGGGCTTGTCGGTCAAGGTATCGCCGACCTGCTTGAATTTCTCGAAAACTTTGGGCTGATCAGCGGGAGCAATGCCGATGCCAGAATCCTTGACGCTCACGATCATTTCACTTCCCTGCTTGTGAACAGAGCACGTGATCGAGCCCGTGTCAGTAAATTTGACGGCGTTCGAAATCAGATTGATCACGACCTGGATCAAACGATCCTGATCCCCGGTAATCAAAGGCAAGCCCGGTTCGATATCGCGGACCAACTCTAGTTTCTTGGCTTCAAACAAGGATGAAGTGGCCGCGATTGCGCGTTCAATCACATCCTTCACGGAAAGGCTGGCCATGTTCCAGGTAAATTTGCCTGCCTCGATTTTGGCCAGATCGAGAACGTCGTCAATCAACTTTGTAAGGCGCTCACCCTCGCTCACCACGACATCAAGATTTTCGATCACCTGGCGCTTGGCCTGCTGCACCTTGCGATCGTCCTCCGGAATCAACGGGAAGAGTCGTTCTTCAAGTCTGCGGCGAATGATCTTGGCAAAGCCGAGCACAGAGGTGAGTGGCGTCCGCAGTTCATGGCTGACCGTCGACAGGAATGAGCTTTTCGCCGCGTCTGCTTGTTCCGCCGCCGCTCTTGCATGTCCTGCCTCTTCGAACAACTTTGCATTATGGAAGGCGACCCCGACAGATGTTGCGACCGTCGACAGAAGGCGCAGATCGGCTTCTTTGAAGCGCCCTTCCTGATCGACCGACTGAACACTGATCACGCCAATTACCTGGCCGCCGGATGGAATCGGAACCCCGAGATAAGAAGCCGTGTGCCGCCCAATCTGCTCGATACCCAGCTTGGCGCGGTTGCCTTCCATGTCTTCATTGATGAGCAAAGGTTGGCCGGTGCGAATGATCTGCGACGTCAGTCCCTGTCCGAAGGGTCGCGGCGCAGCGTCTTCGCCATACGCATACGGAAAGTGAAGCGTCATGGTGGCTCGGTCGAGCAGAGATACATAACATATGGGCGCGCGAAACAGATCGCGGACTTCATCCCCGAGAAACTGGATAAGGCGGTCCTTATCGAGTTGAGTCGCGAGCGCCTGCGTGATTCGGTTGATGGTCACTAATTCCGCGGCACGTTCGCTGACTTCCTTTTCCTGCTGGTTGATGACCTGGTAGGCATTGGCATTGTCGAGCGCGATGGTTGTGTACGCAGCCAGGTTCTCCAGCAAGCTCAGGTGCTGTTCGGTATAGGCGTTCTTCTTGAAACTCTGAATACTCAGAACGCCAAGAACACGTTCCTGCGCGATCAGCGGCAGATAAATCATGGACGCAGGTGGTTGTGCCATGCTGCCGTCGTCAAGCACCGTGCCGGTATGGGTGTAGGCAGGAATGTATTTCGATGACTCGGTCTCCACGTCATTAATCAAAATCGCCTGCCGATGATCGATGCACCATACCGCGAACTGATTTTTATCGTCCGCGCTGCGAGTATAGGGCGCATATCGCTTGCCATTCTCAATCGCCAAGCTGTATTCAATCAAACGCTTCTCCGGCAGGTACAGTCCGACCCCGAAGATGCTCGCGTCTACGATTTGATTCACACGTTGGTAGAGCTTGAATAGGATGGTATTCAGATCCAGCGAAGCGGTAATCTCCTTGCCGATTTCGCTCAGCAGTTCGATGCTGTCTTTCTGCGCGGAAATTTCGGCAGCCTGCGCACGAATCTCTTCCGTGCGTTCGCTAACGGTTGCCTCGAGCGCTTTAGCCTGAGCTTCCAGAGCCTCAGTCTTTCTTCGAGCCTTCTCGCGCTCGTACATACTGATCAAACGCCAGCCGCCAATCGCGAGAATCAGGAAGAGAAGGCCGTAAAGAATATAGGCCAACGTGGTTCGGTACCAAGGCGGAAGAATGATGAACGCATAGGTTCCTTCCGGACTCACTTGTCCGTCAATTCCCCGCGAGCGCGCTCGAAATATGTAGCTGCCGGGACCCAGGCCGCTGAAATTCGCTTCCGTCTGCTTCCCCCACGCCGACCATTCGCTGTCCGCGCCCTCGAGCCGATACTGGTACCGAATATCAGCCGAGTCGCCATACGATGCGGCAGCA
>JAJYBW010000179.1 GCA_021778815.1 Acidobacteriota bacterium
AGCTCCTTCTGCGCTGAACGCGGTCCGCAACTGGGCCAACTCGGAGATCATTCCGATCAGGCCATGGCGAAGGAGGGGTTCTCCACCGGTGAGGCGAACCTTTTCAATGCCCAACGCTACGAACACACGCACCAGGCGGAGGTAATCCGCAATGGGCAGCTCGGCATATTGCGCGCCCTCCGTGCCGGTGCGACAGTACACGCATTTGTAGTTGCAGCGATCGGTGACTGAGACGCGCAGGTCTGTAATGGCGCGGCCGTGCTTGTCCGTCAGGCGCGAGATGGCCACTGCCGATGGAACGTCGAGATGCCTGGGGGTCGCGGCCATTTCTCTCTCACTATCGGATGCGGGAAATGGGGCGCAGGGAGCAAAGACGGCGGGGCGCTGCGTGCAAGCAGGGTCAAATGCCGTTGAGCTTCCTTTCCAATGCGATTTGATGATGCTTCAAATCGCGGGAGGCGTAGCCGTTTCCAGCTATGCCCTTGGTTCCTGCCTGCTTCCCGCATGCGGAACGCCGCCGCAACCGCCAGGGTATGCCCGGGAGGCGGAAGCGGTCGGAAGACCCTCCTAGTATAGAAGGTCTGCGGGATCGGGCGCGTTGGCAAAATCTTCAGGGGTGCGTCAGGCGCAATTCGGCATGTGCATGGCAAGCAGGACACGCAGTTCGTCCACCTGCTGCGAGTCGAGGCCGCGTTTGGGAACGATATTGAAGACTTTTTGCGGCCCGCGCAGCACGAAAACATTGGACCCCTCACGCCAGGATTGGTAGGCGGACCAGGGGCGAAACTGAAACATTTTGGCGCGATCTTCAAAACGAACTCCGTCGGTGTCGACGGAAAGCACGCGCGGGATGCGCTCGATGCGGTGTTCGTAGCCTTTCCTGGTTGCTTTCGAGTTGAAGAAGACGCGGTACCCGAACACCAGACCGAGCAAGAGGAGCAGCCCCAATTTGGATTCGCCGGTGATGGAGGGGTCGAACAAAATCCGCGCCAGAAACAGCATGCCAATTACGGCGATGAGGCCCAAACGCCATTTCGATGGATTCAAGGATTGCTGCGAACGGCGGCGCACGCTGCCGCGCAGCAGCTTAGGAACGGCGAGGATATTCGCTTCCTGGAGTTCTTCCACGGTGATGGGGCCGGCAATTTCCACTGGGACAAGGTAGCACAGGCTCGCTTCGATGCCGTGGTCGTTTGGAGCGTTCGAATCCGAAGTTGAACGGGAGAGGGGTGTGCTTCAAGGAATCGCTGCGCGGGAAATTACGCCGGCTGGACGCTTTTAATTAGCAGCGGCTTTGGCTTTTTTAATTTCTTCCATCAGCGGCGGGACAATGTCGAAGAGGTTGGCGACCACGCCGATGTCGGCAATCTCGAAGATGGGGGCTTCTGCATCCTTGTTGATGGCGATGATCAGGCGTGAGCCTTTCATGCCGACGATATGTTGAATTGCTCCGCTGATGCCAAGGGCGATGTAGAGTTTGGGCGCAATCGTCTGGCCGGAGCTGCCCACCTGCCGATCGAGCGGCAACCAGCCGGCATCGCAGATGGGTCGCGACGCGGCGATGTCTGCGCCTATCAATTTTGCGAGCTCTTCCGCGATGGCAAGATTTTTCTGTTCCTTGATGCCGCGGCCGACGGCGACGATGGATTCCGACTGCGACAGATCGACGGACTGTTTGGCTTCTTTGAAAATCTCGTGCGGCTGCACGCGGATGACTCCGTCCGGCACGGTCACATGGAGGGTTTCAACCGGCGCCGTTCCCGCTTCTGCCATGTCGGCGCGAAACGCTGCGTTCTGGAAGGTCGCCATCCATAGCGGACCTGCGTCGCTGAAGGACACATCGGCGGCAAATTTGCCTTGAAACATTTGTCGCGTGAAGAGCAGCTTGCCGTTTTCATATTTGTAGCCGATGGCATCGGGGATGACGGTCTTTCCGAGCGCCAGCGCGAGGCGGGGAGCGAAGTCCCGTACCTGGTAGGTGTGCGGCATGAGAACCAGCTTGGGCTGCTTGCCACCGAGAAATTCCTTCAGGACGTGGACGTAGCCGTCGGAGGTGTACGCGGCCAGTTGAGGGCATTCGATGGCATAGACTTTTGCCGCGTTCTTGCTGGCAAGCTCTTCCGCAATGGCGGCGATGTCGTGGCCGAGTACGGCGATCTCTACCTGCCGACCGGTTTCCTTGGCGATGGCCTGCGCGGCCGCGATGGTTTCCAAAGAGACGCGGTTCAGCTTCGACTGATGCTGTTCGACGACAACCAGAATGGTTTCGGGCATAGGGCTAGAAGTCACAATGTAGCGTCGGGTTCACGATCCGCATCGGCAAGTGTCGAAGTGAGGAGTCGGACAAAATCGCCGGATGCATACGACGCTCACCCTCTGGATTCTTCGCTGCGCTCAGAATGAAACACCTAATTTTCGACTGCAGCCAACGTGGGCCGGCCTCTAGTCGAACTCTGGACTGCCTTTGCGCAGCACGGTGCCGACGGTGATGCAGGTGAGCGAAAGCGTGCCGGCAAGAATCATGTAATACCCCATGGGGTGAATCCAGCCCGGATCGTAGGTGAAATCCTGACCGGCCCATACGGTCATCAAGGTGGCCATGATTCCCAGAATTCCGCCCATCACTTGCAGCATGAGGCCACGGAAGCGGCGCTTGTCGAGTGCAGCCACCTGGTCAGGCGTCAGATTGCGTTCTTCCGGAGGCAACAACATGTTTGGCATCGATTCAATTCTCCTTGCATTCCTTCTTGAGTCGCGGGAAGGTGCTATCCCGTTCCGCGAACCACGCATCATTATTAAATCACGCGGGCTTCATTGCGGAGTACATCGACCAGTTTTTTCGCAATGTCGGCCGGCGAGCCTTGCAGCATTTCTGTCTTTTTCTGTTTCGTCGGAATATAGAGCCGCTCAATCGTCTGCAGATTCGTTCCCAGCTTGCCTTCCAGCTCCGCCTTGGTCAGCTGCTGGAGAGGCTTATTTCTGGCCTGTTTGATGCCCATCAAGGTGGCATAACGCAGCTTATTGATTCCACTTTGGATGGTCAGCACGCACGGCAAGGGCGAATCCATCCATTGAAACTGGCCGGCTTCCAGCTCCCGCTTCAGGCGCAGGCCGGTCTCCGTTTTTTCGATGCCGATGATGATGGTGGCGTGCGGCCAGCCAAGAATCTCTGCCAACAAAACGCCGGTTTGCGCGAACCCGTAATCATCCGATTGCAGGCCGGTGAAGACCATGTCGAAGGATTGGCCTTCGATGGCTGCCGCGATGGCACGAGCGGTGCTGACGGCATCCAGGGAGACAAAGGAATCGTCGACCAGATGAATGGCGCGGTCGGCACCTTTCGCCAGGGCTTCGCGCAATACTTGCTGCGAGCGGGCAGGACCGACCGTGACGACCACCACTTCGCCGCCATGCTTTTCTTTCTGGCGCAGGGCTTCTTCCAGGGCGTAGGCGTCCGGCTCATTCACTTCATAGGAGACGTCCTCGCGGATCCAGGTACCCGTCTCATTCAGCTTGAGCGGAGCGTCCTTTTGCGGAACCTGCTTGATGCAAACCAGAATTTTCATGGGTGATGGACTATGTGCGCCGGATGCAAGGCGGCGAACAGTAGTGTAACGGAGTCGACCGAGGATGGTCGAGTGCGAAGCCGACAAGGCCGCTCAATACGGCTGCATGCGGTAAATCTGCACCCGTCAATGTGGGCGCAGCAGAATGATTCTGGCGATGGAAAAATAAATCACTAATCCGGTGACGTCGACCAGTGTGGCGACAAAGGGTGCGGAGGCGCTGGCGGGATTGAGGCCGCAGCGGCGCAGGATGAACGGCAATGTGCCGCCGGCGAAGGAGCCGAAAGCGACCACGCCGATGAGGGCGCACAGGATGGTGAGTGACAGCAGGAACGTTTGCGCGCCGTACATGTTGAAGAGCGCATGCCAGGCGAAGATGCGCAACAGTCCGATGCATCCCAGGATGAAGCCCAGTGACAGGCCGACAAACAGTTCTCGGCGAATGACACGGAACCAGTCGCGCAGGCGAACATCGCCCACCGCCATCGCCTGGATCACCAGGGTGGTGGCCTGCGATCCTGAATTTCCGCCGCTGCTGATAATCAAGGGCAGGAACAGCGCCAACACCACTGCGGCTTCGATCTCTTTTTCGAAGAAGCTCATCGCGGTCGCGGTAAACATTTCGCCAACGAACAAAATCATCAGCCATCCGGCGCGCTTGCGGACCAGTTCAAGAAAAGGTGCATGGAGGTAGGGTCCATCCAACGCGGCCGTGCCGCCCATGTTCTGCATATCGCGGGCACTTTCCTCTTCCACCACGTCCACAATGTCATCGACCGTGACGATGCCGACCATGCGGGCATGCTTGTCGAGCACCGGGACGGCTGTCAGTCGGCTGTTGCGCACCACATCGGCGACCGCTTTCTGGCTGGTTTGCTCGGGGACGGCGATCAGGTGGGTGTGCATGATGGCGCGAATTGACTTGTTCGGGTCGGCGGAAAAAAGCTCACGCAGTGAGACGACGCCCAGCAGATGCTGATCCTGATCCAGCACATAGGCGTAGGTAATTGTCTCCACGGTGGCTGCTTGTTTTCTCAGATAAGAGATTGCTTCTTCCACGATGGAGTCGGGCCGAACGCGGGCAAAACGCGGGCTCATCAAGCCGCCAGCTTCGTCCTCCTTATAGGCCAGCAGGGCACAGGCTTCTTTGCGAGTGGGCTCGTCGAGCAATGCCAGCAGCTCCTCGCGACGCTCGGGGCCGGCTTCCTGCAACAAATCCGCGGCGTCGTCCGGCGCCAGCAGGCGGATCCAGACGTGGCGCTGATCCTGCGGCAGTCGCTGGAGAAGATCGCATTGGTCGTGGGCGCTTAGTTCGAGGAAGAAATCCGCTTTCTCCCCGGTGTGCATCTCACGAAACCGCTTCAGGCGCTCGGCGTGACTGAGCGCGGGCCACGCTTCGCGCAGTTCTTCAGTAGCGTCGGCAAGTTGAGTGGTCATATCAGGTCCTGGTGTCGATTCGTTTTGGCGTCGCTGGTGTGGGACGATTTAAGGCCGCAGCACAACTCGATCCGGTGTATCGCGGTTTCAGGTCTCCGCTCGTGGATCAATGATGACAAGATACAACGCTGCTCACGGAAAGTCCGTGAAAATTCAATCTCGGTGAGGACGTCGACGGTGGAACAGATCTAACTTTCGCCGCGAGACTTTTTTACGATGGCGATGTACTTCTGCGCGTTTTCTGTGATGACGCTGGTGCGGCCTTCGCGGGCGGCTTTGGCATCGACCAGGTCGCCGCCGACGCCCAGGGCGAAAGCGCCCGCCGCAAGAAATTCCTCCGCTGTGGCGAGGGAAACACCTCCGGTGGGGATCAGTTGAATCTGTGGCAGCGGCCCTTGTAGCGCTTTCAGATATTTCGCGCCGCCGAGTGCGCTGCACGGAAATACCTTCACCACGTCGGCACCCGCTTGCCATGCGGAGACAATCTCCGTAGGCGTCAACGCGCCGGGCATGATGGGCACGCTGTAGCGACGGCATAGCTCAATTGTGCGCAGATCGAGGGCGGGGCTGACGATGAACTGCGCTCCCGCAAGAATGCAATTGCGAGCGGTCTCCGGATCAAGAACTGTGCCCGCGCCCAACAGCAATTTTGAGCCATGGTGATTGGCAAGCTGCTCGATGACGCGGATGGCGCCCGGCACGGTCATGGTGACTTCCAGGATGTTGACGCCGCCGGCCAGGATGGCGTCGGCAATGGTGATGGCCTCCTCTGCGGAGGAGGCGCGAAGCACGGGAACCAGGCCCAGGTGGTGCATGTGCTGCATGATTTTTGTTTTGTCCATCAGATAGTCTCCTTGTTTGATCAACGCGTCTCGTTCGGTTGCTATCGAATGACGCGGGCGCTGGCGCCTTTCATGAGTCGCTGAACTTCATCGAGGGTTGCCATGGTGGTGTCGCCCGGTGTGGTCATCGCCAAGGCTCCATGAGCGCATCCGCAATCGACGGCCCACTGCGGTCCCTTCCCGCTCAACAGACCATAGATCAATCCCGAGGCGAAGGAATCGCCGCCGCCGACGCGATCGAAAATCTCCAGGTCGGGCATGGAGCGCGCTTCATAAAATTCGCCATCGTAATAGCAGATCGCACCCCAGTCGTTGCGGGTTGCGGTTTTCGCATGGCGCAGTGTGGTTCCCACCACGCGGAAATTCGGATACTCGGCGACGGCATGGTGGATCATGGCGCGAAACTGGGCTGAATCCAGATCGGAGAGATTCTCATCGACACCCTTGATTTCAAATCCAAGCGCGGCGGTAAAGTCCTCTTCGTTGCCCAGCATCACGTCGACCAGGTGGGCGAGTTCGCGATTCACTTCGCAGGCGCGCTTTTTGCCGCCGATGGATTTCCAAAGCGAGTCGCGATAATTCAGGTCATAGGAGATGATGGTGCCGTGGCGATGCGCCGCTTGCATGGCTTCGCGCGCCACCAGGGGCGCAGTTTCTGAAAGCGCACAGAAGATGCCGCCAGTATGGAACCATCGGGCGCCTTCGCGACCAAAAATTTCATCCCAGTCAATGCTTCCCGGCTTCAATTGCGAGGCTGCGGTGTGTCCGCGGTCGGAGCAGCCGAGTGCGGCGCGCACGCCGAAACCGCGCTCCGTAAAATTCAATCCATTGCGAACGGTGCGGCCCACGCCGTCATAGGGAACCCACTGCACATGGGAAAGATCGACGCCGCCCTGCAGCATCATGTCCTCAATCAAGCGGCCCACGGGATTATCGGCAAGCGCAGTGACGATCGCGGTGCGCAAATTAAAGCAGCGTCGCAGGCCGCGGGCGACGTTATATTCGCCGCCGCCTTCCCAGGCGCGAAAATTCCTGGTTGTGGCCACGCGCTCATCGCCTGGATCCAGGCGCAACATCACCTCGCCCAGGCTGACAAGGTCCCAGCGGCAGGCCTCACGCGGCTTCAGGTCGA
>JAJYBW010000180.1 GCA_021778815.1 Acidobacteriota bacterium
CCAGCGGGACTATTTCGTCTACACGCCGCCATCGTACAATCCCCGCGGCCACAAGAAATATCCGGTGTTGTATCTGCTGCATGGTTATACCGATGACGCGCGCGGATGGACGGCGCTGGGTCGCGCCAATGTCATCCTGGACAACTTGATTGCAGAAGGCAAAGCCAAGCCCATGATCGTCGTGATGACGCTGGGCTACGGCGCGCCGGAAATTGTTATGGGGCGTCGGGCCTCGTTGAATGGCAAAGCCTTGCGGCAGAAGAATTACGACCTGTTCACGCAGGCGCTGCTCACAGAAGTGATTCCGCAGGTGCAGTCCATGTACAAGACTTCCACCAAACGCGATGATCGTGCCATTGCCGGGCTGTCCATGGGCGGCGCAGAAAGTCTGCTGACCGGCTTGAACCACATCGATACCTTCGCCTGGGTCGGCTCCTTCAGCGGGGGCGGACTGGATTCGAACTATGCTCAGGATTTCCCGAAGTTGAACGCCAGCAGCGCGTCTCGCCTGCGATTGCTGTGGGTGGCCTGCGGCAAGGATGATCGCTACGTCGGCAAAACTCCACTGATTACACTGAATCGGCAACTGGTCGCGTGGCTGCGCCGGAATAATATTCCGGTGACGTTTGTCGAAACGCCGGGCATGCATGAGTGGCCGGTGTGGCGCAAGAATCTGATTCAATTCTCGCAACTGCTTTTTCAGCCGAAGTAAATTTAACCGCACTGTTTCCGCGGACTACCGATGCGGAATTGTCGCTGTGCTATCGTGAAAATTGGCCTCCAATGCAGCGCACGGCCACTCTTATCCCATGCCTCGTGAACTTTCTAAAGCCTACGACCCAACCGCTATCGAAGCTCGATGGGCCGAGTACTGGGTGCGCGAGCGCCTCTTTGAGGTTCCGACTCCGGAGAAGCTCGATGGAGTTCCACCCAGATTTACGCTGCTGTTACCGCCTCCCAATGTAACCGGCCGCTTGCACATGGGCCACATGCTCAACCAGACGGAAATGGACATTTTGACGCGCTGGCACCGCATGCGCGGCGAGCTTTCCCTGTGGGTTCCCGGGACCGACCATGCCGGCATAGCCACGCAGATGATGGTGGAGCGGCAGGTTGCGAAAGAAGGAAAAACGCGGCAAGAGCTGGGCCGTGAAGCGTTCGTCGAGCGGGTTTGGGAGTGGAAGCAGGAATACGGCGGCGCAATCCTCGACCAGATGAAGCGCCTGGGCGCGAGCGTGGATTGGTCGCGCGAGTATTTCACCATGGACGAGCGACTGTCGGTCGCGGTGAAAGAGGCGTTTGTCCGCCTCTACGAACAGGGACTCATCTATCGCGGCGCCTACATTGTGAATTGGTGTCCGCGATGCCAGACCGCCATCAGCGATTTGGAAGTGGTGCATGAGGAGCAGCAGGGCAAACTGTACGAGATCCGCTATCCGCTGGTGGATGGTACCGATAGTGTTACCATCGCGACCACCCGGCCAGAGACAATGCTGGGCGATGTTGCGGTCGTTGTAAATCCAACCGATGTACGCTATCTCCATCTACACGGGAAAAAGCTGCGCTTGCCGCTGACGGGTCGCGAGATTCCGATTCTGCCGGACGAATGGGCAAATCCGGAGTTCGGCACCGGCGCGGTGAAGGTGACGCCGGCGCATGATCCGAATGATTTTGCGATTGCGGAGCGACATAAGCTGCCGTCGATCGTGGTGATGGACGAGACCGCGCACATGAACGCCGAGGCCGGTGTTTATGCGGGCCTGGACCGGTATGAAGCGCGCAAGCGTATCTTGGCCGATCTGGAGCAGCAGGGCCTGCTGGTGGCCGTGAGGGACTATGTCAACTCCATCGGAAAGTGCGATCGCTGCAAAACTGTAGTGGAACCGCGGTTGTCGACGCAATGGTTCATCAAGATTCAACCGCTGGCGGACAAGGCCATCGAGGCGGTGGAGACGGGCGCCATCCGCTTTATGCCGGAACAATACAAGAAGACCTATTTCGAGTGGATGCGCAACATTCACGACTGGTGCATCTCGCGCCAGTTGTGGTGGGGGCATCGCATTCCTGCGTGGCATTGCGCGAATTGCCGCGAAATTACGGTGGCGCGTGACACCCCCGCAGCCTGCTCGCATTGCGGCAATGAAAAGTTGACGCAGGAAACGGATGTGCTGGACACCTGGTTTTCATCTGGTCTGCTGCCGTTTACCGTGTTTGGCTGGCCGGCGCAGACCCCGGATTTGGCGGCTTTTTATCCCACGCAACTGCTGGTCACAGGCTTTGACATTCTGTTTTTCTGGGTCGCGCGCATGATCATGCTGGGCTGTCACTTTATGCTCGACGTGCCAATGCCGGACGGATCGAAGCGCATGCTGGCGGATGCGGTTCCGTTTCGCGAGGTGTAC
The DNA here is from genome assembly GCA_021778815.1 of Acidobacteriota bacterium. Classification (GTDB taxonomy): domain Bacteria; phylum Acidobacteriota; class Terriglobia; order Terriglobales; family Acidobacteriaceae; genus JAKAAZ01. The sequence goes on from JAJYBW010000180.1 coordinate 2,403, forward strand.
ATCCACGCGCTGGTTCGCGACGCCGATCGCCAGAAAATGTCGAAGACCAAGGGCAATGTCATCGACCCGATTGAAATTATTCATCAATACGGCACCGATGCGGTGCGGTTTACTCTGGCATCCATGGCTTCCCCGGGGACGGACATCGCTTTCAGCGAAGCGCGTACGGAGGGATATCGTGCCTTCGCCAACAAGATATGGAACGCGGCACGTTTCATCTTTATGCAGATGGAGCGTGCGAAAGAAGCGGGAGTCATTGTTGACTTGCAGCATCTTGGCCAGACGCTGGCGTCGAATGAGCACGCGCCGCTGGAGGAGCGCTGGATTATTTCTCGTTTCAGCCAATGCAGCGCCGATGTGAACCACGCGCTGGCGGATTATCGCTTTGACGATGCGGCGAATCGGACCTACCAGTTTTTCTGGGGAGAGTTTTGCGATTGGTATTTGGAAGTTGTAAAAATCCGGCTCGATTTCGGAGAAACTGCAGACAAGGTAACCACCACGACAGCCTTGGCTACACTGCTCAGCGTCTTCGAGGCATCGCTGCGATTGCTGTCGCCGTTCATGCCGTTTTTGACGGAAGAAATCTGGACCGCGCTCTACGATGGCGCTCCGCCGTTGAAGTCGATTGCGCTGTCGCGGTTTCCAGGTGGATCCGAAGTTCGAGACAATGACCTTGACGCGAAGCCGGCCGCTGTTGATTTGGAAATGTTTTTATTGAAGGAGATCATCGCGGACATTCGAAACCTTCGCAAGGAGCAAGACGTGCCGGAGAAGGAAGCGGCGCCTGTGTTTTTGACAGGTGCAGACAACGCGATCCGAATTGTGCAGAACAATGAGGAAATGATTCAGCGACTGGCGCGGGCTTCTGGGATCTCCTATTCGAAGCCGCCGGTGCAAGGTCTGTCGATACGGCACGGAGTGAATTATGAAGTCGCGCTGCACTACGAAAGACAGGTTGACGTTGCTGCAGAACGCGAGCGTTTAGCCAAGGATTTGGCAAAGTTCGAAAAGGAAATGGAATCGAAACAGAAACAGTTACAAAATGAGGCTTTCCTTGCCAAAGCTCCAGTGAAAGTGGTCGATGGCTTGCGTGCGCGTGCGGATGAACTGCAATCATTGATCGAAAAAGCCAACGCCGCGCTGCGAGCGCTGGAGTCACTGGAAGCGCAGTAGGGCATTGCATGAAGAGCTAAACACTATGGACTGGAAAACAAAACGCGTCACGGCCATTCTGGAGCAGGCGCTCGTCGAAGACCATGCTACGCATGACGCCACGACCGAGTTGACGCTCGGCCCAAAACTATCGGCCACCGCGACGATTGTGGCGAAGCAGGATTGCGTATTGGCCGGCTGGGAAGCGATTCCGCGAGTTTTGGAGATTTTTCGCAAACTCGACCAGACTTCGGCAGGACGTTTTGAAGTTGTGCATCATCCAGAGATGTTTGACGGTGTGCGGGTGCGCAAAGGGCAGGCGATCGCTGTGATCCGCGGCAACGCTCGGACCATTCTGGCCTGCGAGCGGGTTACGCTCAACCTGCTGCAGCGGATGTGTGGTATTGCCACCGAAACGCGCAAATACGTGGACGCCGTTGCGGGCACCGGGGTGGTGATTCTGGACACTCGTAAAACCGCGCCAGGACTTCGGCTGCTGGATAAGTATGCGGTCAGCTGCGGAGGCGGGCAGAATCATCGCATGGATCTCGCCGATGGAGTGCTGATCAAGAACAACCATATTTCATTGGGTGGAGGCGTTGCCAAGGTGCTGGCGCTGGCGATGCAACGGCGACCCCGAGGACAGAAGATTCAAATTGAAGTGCGCTCGCTGTCGGAACTGGAGGACGCGTTGGCCGGTGGTGCCGACTCCTTGCTGCTCGATAATATGACACCCGCAGAAGCCAAGCGTGCCGTCGGAATCGCGCGTAAACAGACGCCGAACATTCCCATCGAAGTCTCCGGTGGCATCACCCTGGACACGGTTCGAAAATACGCGCAGACTGGGGTGACCTACATTTCCGTTGGTGCACTCACCCACTCCGTTGCGGCGATCGATCTGAGCATGAAGATCACAGCAGAAATCTTTTAGAGATCGATTGTATGGCGGACATGCTCGATCTCGATGTGCTACAGGATGCTTTGTGCGGCTCAGTCTTTGATGGCCAGTTGCACCTATTTCCTTCCATTGAATCGACCAACACGTATGCCATGCAGGAAGGCGCGAAGGGCGCCCCGCACGGCTCGGTTTACATTGCGGAGGAGCAGACTGCAGGCCGAGGACGCGGCGATCACGCCTGGCATTCCGAACCCTATACCGGAATTTATGTCAGTATTTTGCTGCGACCGCAGCTGGCAGCGGCCGATGGATTGTGGCTTTCCCTGGCGACCGGGTTGGCTGTACAGCGTGCCATCGAAAATGCAACCGGATTAGTTACAGATATTCGCTGGCCGAACGACCTTTTGTCCAAGGGACGAAAAGTCGGTGGAATCCTGATGGAAATGAATGCCGATGCGTCTCGAATCCGCTACGCTGTCATCGGAATCGGAATCAACGTAAACCAGGGAAAGTTTCCGACCGAACTGAGTAGTCAAGCGACCTCGCTTCGTATCGAGACCGATCGACGGATTGCGCGGGAGGACCTGTTGCTTGAAACGTTGCAGTGCTTGCGGAACGAAATCGACGTAATGAACCAGCCGAAGAGATTTGCTGTAGCCTGTGCGGAAATCCTGCGGCGTCTGGAAGCGAAGTCAACGTGGATCCGGGGGAAACAGGTGTTTGTCGGTGAGACAGGGGGGTACACTGGCGTCACCGCAGGCCTGGATGAAAAGGGATTTCTCCGCGTCCAAACCGACGAGGGTATTCGCAGAGTTTTATCCGGAGGAGTTCGGGAACGAATGGCGAAAGGTTAAAGGACCATGCTTTTAGTACTGAACGTAAATAATACGAATACCGTGATCGCCATCTATCCGGTGAGTGGGGAGCGCATTGGCGAATTGCGCGCCACCTGGAGGATCAGCACACGGCAAGCGCAGACCGCGGATGAATATGGCATTTTGATTCGCAACCTGCTGCAAACCGAAGGGGTGGATAGCAAAGAAATCAGCGGTATCGTGATCGCATCGGTTGTTCCCCCTGTGGATTGGATTTTGCGGCAATTTTGCGAACGATATTTCAACCACCAGCCATTATTCATCGAGCCTGGAGTGAAAACAGGGCTCCCCATTTTGACTGACAATCCGGGCGAAGTGGGTGCCGATCGAGTCGCCAATTGTGTCGGAGCCTTCCAGCAATACGGGGGACCCTGCATCGTGGTGGACTTTGGGACGGCGACAAATTTCGACGTTGTTTCGAAGCACGGAGAATTTCTTGGTGGCGCTATCGCTCCCGGAGTGAATGTTGCCGCGGAAGCTCTGTTTGCAAGGGCCGCCCGCCTGCCGCGAGTCGAGATCAAACGACCCGCAAAAGTCATTGGCACTAACACCGTGGATAATCTGCAAGTCGGATTGTTCTACGGCCACATCGGACTGGTAGACGGCATTCTGGAGCGGATGATCGCAGAACTTGGACCGGAAACGAGATGCGTCGCCACCGGCGGCCTGGCGCGCTTGATTGCCGGAGAATCGCGGTTCATCTCCGAGGTGAACGACACGCTGACCCTGGAAGGATTGCGAATTATCTACGAGCGTAATCTAGTTGCCGGCGCGCGGTTGCGAAAAATCAACAGCGCGCGGAAGGCTTAATCGACGCCCTTGCAGAACTATTTCAACTACTACACGGAGATCGAAGAGCATTTTCAGCGGAGGCGTGGCTCGCTGCTGATGCTGTCGACGCTGGATTGGTCCCTGATTGCAATGTGGCAGGAGGCAGGGTTTCCGCTGCAAGCCGTTCTTGCCGGCATTGACGCGACATTTGAAAAGTATGCTGCGCGCCAGGCGAAGGGGCGTGTTCGGCGGATTAATGGGCTAGCTTATTGCGCGCAGGAAGTCCTTCGAGCCGTTGAAGACATGCACGAAGCTGCAACCGGCGCGCTTCGCAAACCGCCGTCGACACCAGAAGAAAGTGGTTTTGAAGCGTCGCGCATTGCGGCGTTTGTGCGGACGAACGCGGAGGCAGTGCGGGAATGTGCAACTCCGGAAAAAGCCAGAGATACATACCCGGAGATTTCGCACCGCCTTGAGTCGATCGCCGCATCGTTGGAGGGCCAGGCCGCAGTCTCGACGGAATCGCTGGAGCAGCAGTTGCTGGTACTGGAGGACCAATTGTTTGCAGCGCTACAGGCATTCACGCCTGCGGAAAATTTGTTGGCGCTACGCGAGCAATCCAGCAGGGAATTGGCGCCGTATCGCAGTCGCCTACAGACCGTGCAAATTCGGCAGATTGAGCAGCAATTTCTGCGGCGCTGTTTGTTCGAGCAGAACCATCTTCCTCGCTTAAGCCTTTTCTATATGCGCCACACATGAAGCTGACAATTGAGAAAGTCATTTACGGCGCTCAGGGCCTGGCGCGTATGCCCGCGGACGATGCGACGCGCGGCGGCCTCAGCGTATTTGTGCCGTT
>JAJYBW010000181.1 GCA_021778815.1 Acidobacteriota bacterium
ATTTTCGATCCCGGCTATCAGCATGCCCAGCGGCTGAAAGTCGCTGCAGCGCGCGCGGCGATGGACGTGCTCGGCATGGCCGGCGCAGACAAGCAGGATCCCGGCGCCATCGAGCAATATAAAACGGACTACCACCTGCAGAGAATGCAGATTCAGGCTGATTCCGACGGTCTGGAGCGGTGGGGCGCAAAAGATCGCCGACGCCAGGGTCTGTTGCTTGAAATTCGTGCCAGCCTGGTGGAGTTGAAGTCGGCATTGGACCAGGCAACTGGCGCTTCCCCTGGCAACAGCAGTCTGGGCAAGGTCCCTCTTTTGCCGGCGCTCAATCGCGCCGAAAGCGCCTTTAGCAACTATGCCGCCAGCCTGACGGAACCGACGCAACCGGAGACCACGCACTATTTGCTGGCCACTCCCGTGTTACTTTGGTGGCTGCTGATTCTTCTGCTGGTTGAAACGGCGATCCTTACCTGGATGGTCGTCTCGGCACGATCCGCTCGCTAAAAAGAATGGCTTTCGTCAACCGCGGCTTTATTCACTGCGAGACTTTTCCGTTGATCGGCGGAAAGAAGTGAGGCTTCCGTTTGCGAGCGCAGCCCAGTGATCTGGGCCCAATTGCTGCGTTTTCCCGGCTGGGGATAAAACGGCGGAAGCTCCTGCATCAGCAGGCGTCCCAGTTGGAACGCTTCTGGCTCATACATGGCACGCAGTTCGCGCAGCCGCTGCACAGACGCATCTCCGGCGCACAACTTGAAACCCGCGACGGCCAGCTGTTCGCAAATGCTCTCCAGGCTGCTCTCGGGCAGCCGGTCATGCACCGAATGACCATCTTTCAGCCCAAAAATGTGGGCCAGGTCAATAACGGCATGCCGCGCCATCACAAACGTCAATTGCGCCTGTCGAGCTGCATCGCCCTCGACGGTCGCGATCAACACAGCGCAAGTGTCCAGCATCGCGACCAGGGCAGTAAGCCAGCTTTGGTTGTCGTGCTGAGAGCGAAAAAAGCATAGTTGCGGATAGGAAATGTGACTCTCCAACAATTCCGCGCTCCAGCGTTCCCATTCCACGAGCAGGGTCTGCAATGCCAGCTCACCTGCGGATCCGGCATGGCGACGAAGCAGTTCCAGCGCAGTGGGCGGCGAACCGGCCCGAGCATCCAGCAGAATAATGCTGACTTCCCGCCGCGAAAAGGCGCTGTACAACACAGGCAAATAGCCGATGACACCCGCGACGAAGGCCAGTCCCATGCCACCCTCAAGGGCGACCAAAATTCGCGCCGGTACAGAGAGCGGCACGACATCGCCGAGACCCAGCGTGAAGAGCGTCGTTCCACTGACGTACAAATCCGTCTCCCACTTGCCAATGGAGTGAGCGTCTGAAAAAGGCGAGCCGAGCGAATGAAAAATCAACCCGAAGCCGAAAATCAACCCCATCGCCCAAATCACGATCAGCATCAGCAGCGACAGAGGCCCAAAATAACTCAGGAAGCTTTCGCGCCGGTTCGACTTTCTTAATTTACCGGCAATGGAGCGCCAGCGAATCCACGTCGCCGTCATCACGATTCGCGACACGCGAAACCGGCCGCTCGCTCGGCGCGGCAGAATAATCGTCTGGAACGCGTCCAGTAGTACCTCCGCGAGGGATAGCAAACCGAGAATGAGCGTAAGGAATCGCATAGACGTACTGCAGAGATTCAATCACGAGTGGGTTGGGTGCGCAAAAACTTTGGAAAATGTGACGAAGGACCCAATTGGATGCACAGTCTGTTTTCCACCCCAAAATGAAAATGTGCTCTAGGTCACAAAAATGGACGTGCAGGTTCACCACCATTGCTGCAATGCCAATTGCACAATACTTCCGACAGTAAGCAACGTAACAACCTTCCCCGCTGGACCGGATTGCAGGCTGCTGTGCTTCTCTACCGGGCAATCGATCTTGCTAAGCCTCGCGACGACGATCCAGGGGTATCGGGGCTGGATAGGGTTTGGGCGAAGGTTGGACGCGACCGAGGAATTCAGGCAGGATGAAACGTAAAATTTTAGTCGTCGATGACGAACAGGCCGTCGCAGATACTCTCTGCATCATTTTCAAAAAGCGTGGATTCGATTGTCGAGCCGCATACACCGGATTCGCAGCCGTTGCCTGCACAGAGGAGTTCTGCCCCGAGCTATTGTTGTGCGACATCTCGATGCCAGGGATGGGCGGCATGGAAGTTGTCTCCAAGGTCACCATGAAATGCCCTGATTGCCGAGTGCTGCTGTTAACTGGGCATTACACCAACCTTGGATCGGCCCAGGCATGGGTGATGTCGCATCCCGCTCCAAGTCTCATCATGACCAAGCCCGTGCCTCCTGCGCAATTATTGGAAGCCGCGGGCGCTCTGCTGCAATCTCGTCAACCTTAGAACACGTGCACACCAACACCGCTCAGACTTACACTGAACAGAATGCAGGGTCTGGGACGATTGCTGATCTTCGCTGGCGCCTTCATTGTTGTTCTAGGCGTGTGCGTGTTGCTCGCCCAAAAGCTGGGTCTGCCGCTCGGCCGATTGCCCGGAGACATTGCGTGGAAAGGCAAACACACGTCCGTGTATTTCCCACTGGCGACCTGCCTGCTGCTCAGCGTGATCCTCTCGCTGGTTCTGTATCTTCTGAATCACCTTCGCCGTTAAAAGGCGGTAGGCTTCGCGGGATGCGAGGGATAAAACCGAGTGCAATGCAGCGCGAACGCGATGCTAGACTCATCGTTGCGACACCTCGGGATCGCGTCGAAGTACGACCCGCTGACGAATCGCTGGTTTGAACCCCATTGAGAGTTTATCCATGAGTCCGCCGTACAAGTCGCCGTGGGAAAGAGCGCTCGCCAGTTCCAGGCAGCCTGCCGGTTCGGTTGCGGCTGCGCGCCCGCAGATGGACTTGCTGTTTCCAGCCACCCCTGAGTACCCTGAAGTCGCCGAATTTGTCCGGCCTCCCTGGAAAGTACACCAGCTGGTCTTCGAAATTCGCGGCCATGTCGAGAAAGAGTATCGCGACCTGCGCGTCGAGGGAGAAATCTCAAACCTGCGCCAGGCCTCCTCCGGCCACGTCTATTTCACCCTGAAGGATGACCAGAGCCAACTGCCCGTGGTGTTGTTTCGCGGCAAAGCAAGATTGCTGAAGTTCACACCAAAAGACGGCCTGGAAGTCCAGGTGCGCGGCGGCATCTCTGTCTATGAAGACCGCGGACAATTGCAGCTCGTCGCGGAATCCATGGAGCCGCGGGGCAAGGGATCGTTGCAGGTGGCCTTTGAACAGCTGTACGCGCTGTTGAAGGAAGAGGGGCTGTTTGAGTCTGAGCGGAAACGCCCGCTGCCCCTGTACCCACGAACCATTGGCGTCATTACATCATCGAAAGGCGCCGTCATTCACGACATTCTCCACGTGCTGGCGCGTCGTCATTCGCGGGCTCACGTGATGTTGTATCCAGTCGCCGTCCAGGGAGAAGCGGCATCCAGTGACGTAGTCGAAGCCCTCGCCTGGTTCCAGAAAAATCCCTGCGCGGATGTCCTCATTGTGGCGCGTGGCGGAGGCTCGCCGGAGGATCTGGCGGCCTTCAACAGCGAAGGCGTTGCGCGGGCAATTGCTACATCGGCAATTCCCGTGGTTTCCGCGGTTGGACACGAGACAGACTTTACGATTGCCGATTTCGTCGCCGATTTGCGCGCTCCTACGCCCTCCGTCGCCGCTGAGATGATTACGGACGCGCAATATCGCGTGGAAGAATATTTAGAATTGCTGGCGGCGCGATTGGAGCGGGCCGTCGGGTATCAGCGCATGCACGCGCGAGAACGGTTCGCACAATTGAATGCTGCCGCCGTATTCGCCGGGGTACAGCACGGTTTGGCGCGGCGCCAGCAACGTATCGATGAACTGCGTTTTCGGCTGGACGCATCCTGGCAGAAGAACTTTGCCGCTGCCGGCCGACGAATTGAGATCGCGCAGGCGAATTTGATGCGGCAGGATGTTCGCCGCCAGATGAATCTCCACGAGGAGCGTTTGCGTTCGCTGCATGCAGAATTGGGCCGCGTATGGCAAGCCTACTCTCAACGCTGCCGCAGTCGATCGGGCCGCGCTGCCGACCGGTTGGCTGCGCTGTCGCCGCTTGCGGTGCTTGATCGCGGCTACGCGTTGGTGTATGACGGCAGTGGCGCACTCATCAAGACGGCGGAAAGTTTGCATCCAGGCGACGCCTTGCATTTGCGATTCGCAAAGGGTCAAGCGGATGCGACCGTGGTGAGTGCGATGCCGAAAGAGAACAAGAAATCCAGCGAGAACTGAGCGGAGACGATGAGGAAACTTTTCGGAACAGATGGAATTCGCGGGGTTGCCGGGCAATTCCCGCTGGACAGAAAAACCGTATACGCAATTGGACTGGCCGTCGCGCATTCTCTGCGCAAACAGCATTCCAATCCACATGTTCTGGTCGGGATGGACACGCGCGAATCCAGCAGTGAGATTGCCGCCGTGCTGACCCTTGGCCTTCATCATGGAGGTGCGGAAGCCACCAGCACCGGCGTCATTCCGACACCTGGTGTCGCCTACCTGGCGCGCACTCGCGGATTTGCTGCCGGAGTTGTGATCTCCGCCTCGCACAATCCCTGGCAAGATAACGGAATCAAGATTTTCGGCGGCAACGGCTACAAGTTGGCGGATGCGGTCGAGCTCGCGATCGAAGATGAAATTTTTGCCCGGCTTTCGCAGACACAGGAGCCTGAGATTTCTTCGACAACCGCGCCCGAAGTGGATCCAACTTTACCCGCAGCCTACATTGAGTTTTTGCAGGGCCAGGTTCCCGATTTGCGCCTGGATGGCAAAACGATCGTTGTGGATTGCGCGAATGGCGCCGCCAGCGCAATTGCGCCTCAATTGCTGGCTCATTTTGGCGGAGACATCCAGTTGACCCATGTTTCCCCCAACGGCCGCAACATCAATGACCATTGCGGCGCACTGCATCCGGAAGTGGTCGCGCGGGAAGTTGTCTTGCGCAACGCGGACGCGGGCATGACATTTGACGGCGACGCGGACCGGGCGATGCTCGCCGATGAACACGGGAAAGTTGTGAATGGCGATGGAGTTCTGCTAATTGCCGCGCGCGATTTACACGCTCGCCACTGCCTGGCAAAAAACCTGGTGGTCGCCACCACTATGTCGAATATGGGCTTGGAATCTGCGCTGCGAAGCAACGATATCAAGATGCTGCGCGCACCCGTCGGCGACAAGTATGTTCTGGAAGAGATGCAGAGAAACGGCGCGGTTCTGGGCGGAGAACAGTCCGGCCACATGTTGTTTTTAGATCGCAGCACCACTGGCGATGGAATGCTGACGGCCTTGATTGTTCTCGATATTCTGCAGCGTTCCGGGCAACCGCTGTCCGCTCTGACAAAGGATCTGAAAGTCTTTCCGCAGGTGATTGTGAATGTCCGCGTGCGGCAGAAGCAGCCGCTCGACACGATTCCGACCGTAGTAGCTGCTATTCGTGACGCTGATACCGAACTCCACGGCAATGGCCGTGTGGTGGTTCGATATTCCGGTACGGAAGCCCTGGCGCGAGTGATGATTGAAGCCGAATCTGAGCAGGTGATGCAACACCACGCCAACCGCATTGCAGAAGCGATTCGCGCTGAGCTGGGAGTCTGATTTTTCTGCAGCGGAAACGTACGAGCGCTAGCCCCGGAGCGCCGTTATTTCAGATCGCGCCAATTTGGGCCCACGGCAACTTCGGCGACGATGGGAACTTTCAGTTCGATGACTTGTTCCATCGCCGCGCGCACGCGTTCTCGTACCTCATCCACTTCTTCCGTGGGAACATCGAGAACCAGCTCATCATGCACCTGTAGCACCATTTTGGTGCGCAGCTTTTGTTCGCGAAGCTCGCGCGCCACACGAATCATGGCCAGTTTAATCAAGTCTGCGGCTGTCCCCTGCAGCGGTGTGTTGACCGCGGTACGCTCCGAAAATCCGCGCATGTTCGCGTTGCGACTGGTGATATCCGGAATCGGTCGAACCCGGCCAAACAGCGTGCGCACGCTCTGCGTCTGTCTCACTTGTTCCAACGTCTGCTCGATGAACGCTTTGACACCGCTGTAGCGTTCAAAATAGCGATCGATATAGATGCGTGCCTCGCTGGGCTCAATATTTAGTTGCTGCGCCAGCCCAAACGGCGAGATGCCGTACACAATACCAAAGTTCACCGCCTTGGCACGATTGCGCGTCACCTTGTCCATCGATTCGATGGGAACGCCAAACACCTCGGAGGCCGTTAGCGTGTGGATGTCGACATTTTCGCGATACGCTTTCAGCAGCAGGGGATCTTCGGAGAAATGCGCCATCAAACGCAATTCAATCTGCGAATAATCCGCCGACAACAGAACGTTTCCATCTGCCGGGACAAAGGCCGCGCGAATCTCGCGACCTAACTCAGACCGGATAGGAATGTTTTGCAAGTTAGGATTCACTGACGACAAACGCCCTGTCGCCGTGCCAACGGCATTGAAGGTTGTGTGGACGCGATGCTGGGTGTCGGCCAGCAATGGCAGGCTGTCAGAATAATTCGATTTCAATTTGGCCAGCTGGCGATATTCCAATACCATGCGCGGCGCTTCATGATGTTCGGCCAGTTCCTCCAGCACATCCTGTGCAGTGGAAACAACTTTGCCCCTGCCGTACTTGATTGGCTTCGGCAGCGCCATCTTGTTAAACAAAACATCTCCCAGTTGCTTCGGAGAATTGATGTTGAAGCGGTGCCCGCAGCTTCCGTAAATGCATTCAGCCAAAGTATTCAGCTGTTCCGCCAGCCGCTCAGAAATCCGCTGCAAATACGCGGAATCGATGCGGACGCCGGCATCTTCCATATCCAGCAAAATGGGCGCCAGCGGAAGATCGAT
>JAJYBW010000182.1 GCA_021778815.1 Acidobacteriota bacterium
GGATAAAGTCCGCAGCCATCTGGCGGGTGCTCCGCCCAGCAGCCCTGCGATTGCCATCTTTCGCGATGGAGAGTTGGCCTTCCTGATGCAGCGCTCGGTCATTGAAAGCTCCACCGCGCCGCAAATCGCGCAATATCTGACCCAGGCGTACGACGAAATTTGCGCCAAACCCAGCCCCGTCACCCAGTAACAAAGGTCACGTTCTGTGACTAAAGTTCAATGGCCAATATGGTTGCTAAGGCAACCATATTGGCCATTTTTGGCTTTTTAGTCGCCTTAGCAACCATCTTGAAACGCGCGTCTTTATTTGAAAATGAATCGGCGATTTACGCTCCCGCGCAGGCGAATCGTTCCCGCGCCGCCGATCGCCGCTTGGTCAGCCACTGCTGCCAAATATCGAAACCCTGGCCGGTCTGGCAAGAGAGCTCGACGATTTCAATACCCGGATGCACCTGCCGCGCATTTGCCTTGGCCTGTTCCAGATTGAAAGGCACGTACGGCAGCAAATCCACCTTGGTCAAAATCATCAGCGCGGCCTTCGAAAAAATCGATGGATACTTCAAAGGCTTGTCTTCGCCTTCCGTCACACTCAGCACAACAATTTTTGCTTCTTCGCCCAAATCGTAACTCGATGGACAAACGAGATTGCCAACATTCTCGATGAAGAGCAATTCAATTTCAGTGGATGACCAGGGCTCCAGCGCGCGTTCAATCATTCTGCCGTCCAGATGACAAACCGTTCCGGTCACGATTTGCTGTACTGGAAATCCATAGCGAGCCAGCCGGCGCGCATCGTTTTCCGTTTGCAAATCCCCTGTCAACACGGCCACTTTATCTTTCTGGCTGAATCCGGCCAGCGTTTTTTCCAGCAGCGTGGTCTTCCCGGAACCGGGCGAGCTGATGATGTTCAGGCACAGCGTGCCACCCTTGGCATAGCGCTGCCGCAGTTGTTCGGCGATGCGCTGGTTCTCATTCAGGACTTTCTTTTCCACGGGAACAACGGTCGTCATTCTTCTACCTCCACGCTGGCCAACTGCATTTCATCTCCACTGAGCAATGTGCTGTTGTCGCTGGAGCATTCCGGACACGGCTCGCTGTACATTTCGGTGACGAACTCACATCCACACTGCTGGCAACGATTGCGCCGCGGCATGATTTGAATCTCCAATGTCACCGGATCATATTCCGCCTGCTCGGACATCACGTCCCAGGCAAATCGCAATGCGTCGGCGTCAACCCCAGCCAGTACTCCGATTCTGACGGTCACGGCGACCAGCCGCGCTCCCGGCCGGCGTGCCGCTTCGGCATGGCTGGCACGCAAAATTTCGCTGGCGATTCCGACTTCATGCATAAAGCCCGCGCTTTTCTGTCCGCCCGCTTCCAGGCCACCACTATAGCCTATGAGATGCAGGCACGGCATGCTCGTGACGGTCATCACGATAACGCCGCAAATGCGGTGTTATATCTAGGGCTTGTCGCCTCTATCCAATAGTCACCCTCCGCCTCCGCAGCCCCGACTCGGCGATATTCTCGCCAATGCAATTACCCATGGAGTGGGCGCGGCCTTTGCGCTGGTTGGAGCGGCCTACCTCGTCAATGTTTCTTCTCAGGGAAGCACCCGGCAAATTATTAGTTGCTGCATCTATGCCGGAACCCTGGTGTTGGTTTACATTTGCTCCACGCTGTATCACTCGCTGGTGCGAACCGGCGCGCGCCGCGTCTTCCACATCCTCGACCACTCTTCGATCTACCTGCTGATTGCAGGGACGTACACGCCGTTCACTCTGGTGTCGCTGCGGGGCACGCTGGGTTGGACTCTGTTCGCCATCGTGTGGTCGCTCGCCATTGCTGGGGTCGTGTTCAAAAGCCTCGCCATCGGGCGGTTCGAGGTTGCTTCCGCGGTAATTTATCTGGGCATGGGCTGGTTGGTCGTCTTCGCAATACACCCGCTGTTACAGGCTGTGCCGTGGCACGGTGTGCTTTGGCTGGCTGCGGGCGGTGTTGCCTACACGGTGGGTATTGTGTTCTTTGCGTTTGATCGAGTGCCGTACTTCCATGGCGTTTGGCACTTGTGGGTGCTGGCGGGAAGCGTGGTCCACTATTTCGCCATTCTGTTCTACGTGGCACCGGCCCGTTAGTCCGGGCAGAGGGACTTTTCGTTTCGTCTAAGTCGTCACGCGCGACTCAGCGCCAGATCAATCAGCGTCTTTTGTTCCATCGCGTGGGCCTTCGCGGATCCAGTAGCGGGGCTTGCAGCCGCCGAACGCTTGACGCTGCGTACCTGACGATCGAACGCCAGCTCGCGCAGACGCGGCAGAACAAACGAATAGGCACCCATGTTCTCCGGCTCTTCCTGCACCCAGACCAGATCGTTCGCATCTGGATGATCTTCAATGGCCGCGCGCAGCTCTTGTTCAGGCCAGGGATATAGCTGTTCCAGGAAGATGATGCCGGTGGAGATATCCTTGCGTTTCTGGCGTTCCACTCGCAGCTCGTGACCAATTTTTCCGGTGCAGATCAGCAGCCGAGTGACGCCCTGCAATTCTGTCTCCGGCAGCACATTCAAGAAACGCGGACTTGTGAGATCGGCGATTGGAGAGAGCGCATCCGGGTGTCGCAACATGCTTTTTGGAGTGAAGACAACCAGCGGCTTGCGCCATGGGCGCATCGCCTGGCGCCGCAACAAATGGAAATATTGCGCCGCGGTCGACGGCTGCGCCACCTGGATGTTATCGCGCGCGACGATTTGCAAATAGCGTTCGATGCGGGCGCTGGAATGCTCTGGACCCTGGCCTTCATATCCGTGCGGCAACAGCAGCACCAGCCCGCTCAGCAGTCCCCACTTGTCTTCCGCGGAAGAAAGAAATTGATCGATGATGATTTGCGCGCCGTTGGCAAAGTCACCGAACTGCGCCTCCCACAGCACCAGCGCTTCCGGATAGTCGCGGCTGAAGCCATACTCAAACCCCATCACTCCCGCTTCCGACAGCATGGAGTTGTAGACTTCAAACTTCGCTTGCTGCGGCTGCAGATGATTCAGCGGAACAAACTTTGTCTCATTCTCCACGTCGATCAGGACGCTGTGGCGTTGATTGAATGTGCCTCGCTGACTGTCCTGGCCGCTGAGACGGACATGCGTCCCCTGAGTCAGCAGCGATCCGAATGCCACTGCTTCTGCCATGCCGTAATCGAACGGGCGCTCGCCGCGTCCCATTTCTGCGCGCTGTTCCAGCAGCTTTTGAATTTTGGGATGAATGTGAAACTCCGCCGGATATTGCGTCAGTCCGTCCGCAATCGAGCGAATGGTTTCTGCGGAGATTTCCGTGTCGACTTCATATTTTGCATGGTACGGGCCACCTTTGTAGGGCGACCAATATTCCGGCAAATCTGCCAGCACGGCTTTCTTCTTCAACAGCCGCGCCTGCTTTAATTCTCCTTCAAATTTCGATTCCGCCGCGTGCAGGCGAGCGGCCGGATCGACACCGATCTGCTGCGCGAAGATTTGGTACAGCGGTGGATGGTGTTGGATTTTCGCATACCGCAGCGGCTGTGTAATGGTCGGGTCATCCACTTCGCTATGGCCGTGGCGGCGATAGCCAATCAGGTCGATGACAACATCGGTGTGAAATTGGTAGCGGTATTCCACGGCGAGAGTTGCGACGCGGATCACTGCATCCACATCCTCCGCATTCACATGAAAGATGGGAATGGGCAAACGGCGCGCCAGGTCCGATGCGAAGCGGGAGGAGTTGTACTCATCCGGCTCGGCTGTAAAACCGATGAGGTTGTTCGCGATGATCTGCAGGCTGCCGCCGACCGAGTATCCTTCGAGGGAGCCAAGGTTCATGGTCTCCGCCCAGATTCCCTGTCCGGCAAAGGCTGCATCGCCGTGGATGATAACCGGAAGAACGCGATCGCGCCCGTCGGCGCCATAGCGCATCTGCTTGGCATACGTGCGGCCCATGGCAACGGGATCGACCGCCTCCAAGTGACTTGGATTGGACGCCAGGTGCAAGCCAAGTTCTTTGCCCGAGCGGGTGGTGAAGGTGCCGGTCGCGCCGACGTGATATTTGACGTCGCCGCTGCCCAGGCTGCTGCGCGGGTCGGCATCTTCAAACTTTGAAAAAATGGCGGACGCCGATTTGCCCAGGGTGTTCACCATGACATTCAGGCGTCCGCGATGGCTCATCGCCATGACAACTTTTTCAGCACCTCGGTCGGCGGCGCTGTTCAACACTGCATCCAGCAGCGGGATGAGCGCAGTTACGCCCTCAAGAGAAAATCGCTTCGTTCCTAAATAGCGCTTCTGGATGACTTGTTCAAAGATGTCCGCCTCGACCAACAAGTCGAGTACGGGCTGCGAGTCCGGGGCAGCCGCGCTTGCCTCCATGTGCTCCTGAATCCAGCGTCGTCGCTCATGGTCGGCAATGTGCATAAATTCCACACCGACCGACCCGCAGTAAATGGCGCGGGCCTGATCGGCTGACTCTCCCGTCAGCTTCAGTTCCGCGAGTGGGTTGGCCGGAAGATATTGACGTAGAGGATCGAGCTGCGCCTGCAGATATCCCCAGCGGCGGAAAGCATCGAAAACCTGTTCGCGGGATTGTGGATTGGATTGGGTCAGGGTCGATTCCAGGGAGGATGTACTCATAGACAATCGTACGGATCTACTTTAATTGTCGCAGAGGCAGCAGGCGACGGCAAAGACGCGCGCAAGGATATTGCCTGAAGATACTTTGATGGAGGAAGTGAAAGAAGCGAACGGCGCGACCGGTTATAACTTAGCGGGGCCATTTCCGCTTAATCTGGTCGCCAAGGCCACAAGGTCGGACGGAAGGATTGGCTTGGACCGGAAGGTGATGTCCAGACCTTCATAGTCTGCTTCGGCTTCGGCTAGACCGCTCAACACCATGACCGACAAGCCAGACCGGCGTTCCCAAAGCCGCTCGACAAAATGATGGCCGGATTCCCCGGGCATAATGTGGTCTGTGATGACAAGACTGATCTCGCGATTCTCATCGGACTCGAGAGCATCAAAGGCAGCTTCAGCCGAATAGGCTGTCCGCACCTCAAAACCAGCACGGTTGAGGATGGCTTTGCGCGTGAGCGCTTGCACCGGGTTATCGTCTACGACAAGAATCACAGAGGGAGCTTTCTTTCGCTATAAGCACTGATGTTGTTTTCTACGAAAAAGTTGTCCGGGTCAATATCTAGCTGCAAGTAATAGATATCGAAGTAGATTACCAAGATGTCCGCACTTTCAACTCCCGAGCCACTATACTCCTTGAAATCCCTTATTGGCCCTTCGCAGGAGGGCCGATATTGGCGCGCCGCATTACCCGTCCGACCGTGGACGTGACCCACCGACGAGGCAGCAGCGCCATCATTACAACCAGCAGTCGATTCGATGTGCCAGTGACGATCGCTGACTTTTTGCCCTCGAAGGCACGCAGCGACTCCCGGACTACTTCGACCGAGGTCTGCATGCGGGCACGATGGCTGAATGGACTTTCGCCGGCCACGCGAAAGAAGTTCGTTTCCGTTGTTCCCGGGTGAACGGCCATGACATGCACGCCGCGCTGGCGCGCTTCCTCAAACAGCGCCTCGGTAAAGCTTTTCACGAATGCCTTGGTGGCCGCATACACGGTGGAGTATGGAAGGGGAGCAAATCCTGCGACAGAGGCGATATTAATGATGCCCCCGCGACGACGCTGCAGCATCGGCTGCAGGTAGAGGTGTGTCAGCTCGACAAGGGCGACGATGTTGAGGTCAAGCATCTGGCGAATGCGGCCAAGATCGAGCGACGCGAATTCCGAAAATGCGCCGACCCCGGCATTGTTGATGAGCACTTCTACATCGAGGTGAGTCGCTTGCGTCCGTTGAAGCAGATCGGCGGGAGCGCCGGGGACGGTGAGGTCCAAGGGGATCGCGACGACGTCGATGCCCATGTGAGCGGACATCAGTTCGCTGCGAACTTTTTCCAGCTGATCCTGCGAACGCGCAACCAGGACTAAAGACCATCCCTGTGCGGCAAGCTGGCGCGCGAACTCTTCGCCAATGCCGGAACTTGCGCCCGTGATCAATGCGTATCCTTGCGGCTGCATTTTCTGTGCTCCTTTCCCTGGCACTTGGGATGCGTGTTTCGAGCCAACCGATTCGGCGGTGATTCTCCCTTGCGAATTTTCACACTCGGGCTTCTACGAGATGGAACGCGCCAACAGGAAGGCGCCCACGCCTAGAAAGAAGAGTACGCGATAACGAATTCCGTGAGCACGATTGACTTCCGGCAGCAGATCGGTTGCGGCGACATATAGTGCTACACCCGCGGACAGCGGCAGGCCCACCCCCGCCAATGACGGCAGAAAATGAATGGCAGCGACGCCGGCAACCGTAGCAGCGCCCAACACACAGGCGGCGGATACGGCGATGCGCGCACTGCGTCCGCTGGCGAGCATTACGCTGCCGACCGTAAATCCTTCGGGGAGTTTGTGCAGCAGCATACCGGTAAAGATAAGCCAGCCGAGGGCGCTGGAAAAAGCAAATCCACTGGCGATGGCAATGCCATCGAAAAATGTATGCGCCGCAAGGCCGAAGGTCACGGAGTAGGCGGTGGAACGGCGAAGGAACTCCTCCGAGTGAGTTTCCTCTCCGAAATGGAAATGCGCGACCAGGGTGTGTTCCAGCAGATGCACGCCGCAAAAGCCGGCAAGAATCCAGAGCGGTGCCGCAACCGGAGCGGCGCGAAAACTCTCTGGAATCATTTCCACCAGCGCCACAGCAATCAGGAAGCCGGCACCGAAGGCGATGAAGTCGCGCAGGAAGCGTTCTGCGGGCACGCGCAGCAGCAGCAGGCCGCCGACAACATCTGCGATGCCCGCGATCAGACCGAGCAGCAGAACAATCCAGAA
>JAJYBW010000183.1 GCA_021778815.1 Acidobacteriota bacterium
TCCGCCTTCTCCTTGTAGATGCCGCGATACACCACCCATACCAGGAGTGCACCAAGCAGGAGCTTCAGCGCCAGGGTGAGCGGCGAGAGCCAAACTATGGCGTGGACCGGAACCACGCTGCCATACAGGGGTGCCCGCAACATAGCCATGCCCAAACCCAGCAGCACCACCAGACTCCAGGCCAAGCGATGGATCTGGAACATTCGATCGAGCCGGAACCAGTAGGCCCAGAAGACCACCCACAAGCCAATGATTCCCGGTCTCAGGATCGCATCCGAAATAAGAAACACGGCGACAGCGTTCATGGGAATATAACTCGCCGCTAGCGGTAACAGCCTTTCTAACAGGAGAAAGGCACAAGTGATGCCCAGCCACAGAAAAGCCGGCTCTTGCCGGTCTAGCCAGAAGAGGCCAAAGGCCACCAACAGGGCCAGCGGAAGAACCGCAACTTCGAAAAAGGTCAGGTAGTTCGCACGATCTGCGACATCCCAATCGAGTTTCAGTAATCCATCCACGGCTGCGGCTTGACCCAGTACCGGTGGTCCGTGCAGCCCCCCAGCATCGGGATCAACCAGCGGGGTAAACGGCGCCATCCACATTCGGATCGCGATTGTCGCCGGGCCGCCGCCGACATCCGAGGGCAGAGAAAAGGCTCGAGGCAACGCGTTGTACGTGGTGACGCCATGGGCAGTAAACTGTCCGAACTGCCCGATCATTCGGCCGTTGACGAACACCTGGTAGGCATCGTCGTAGTTATCCGGCATTTTGATCGCGAGTAGTGCCGTCGAGCCCCGCGATACGTCTTGACTGTTGTTTTGTATGTTGACGCGCAGACGGTACCAGGCATAGCCCGAGTATCCCGGATAACCGCGCGCCGTCCAGCCGGGAACGTATCCGCTGCTGCCGAGGATCGGATCGTAGAATCCAGCGGCCGGAGTCATGTCCATCGCAGCCCAACTGGAGTCGTCGAAATCCGGCTGCGCCCATGCCAGGTTGTCGCCGGTGCGGAACTTCCATGGACCGTTTAGCTGAACGGTTGCGTTCCCGAGCACGATCTGCGTCTGAGCATGGGCGTCCACAGCAAAAGTCCCGAGAAAAGTCGAGAGAATCAAGGAAGAGAAAATCAACCGCCGCGCGCCCACGTGATTTACCCCCTGGAGAAGACGAGCAGATACTGGGCGCTTTATATCACACAGAATGTGTACTTTGGGAGCTTATTGCAGGGCGGTCAGCCGATTTCTATCGACACGTTTCTCTCAGCAGATCGCGTCTGAATACGCTCAACGGGACGCGCTCGGCTGATAGGTTCCCGGAACCGATCGAAATCCGATGGCGATGCGATTCCACGCATTAATTGTCGTGATCGCGAAAGTGATGTTCAGTCGCTCCTGCTCACTGAAATTCCGGCTCAGTTCCTGGTAGACCGCTTCGGGTGCGTGTCCAGTCTGGATGTTTGTAATGGCCTCTGTCCAGGCCAGGGCAGCTCGTTCCTTGTCGGTGTAAAAAGGCGTCTCGCGCCATGCGTCCAGAGAATAAATTCGTTGCTCTGTCTCGCCTTTGAAGCGCGCGTCTTTGGTGTGCATGTCGATGCAGTAGGCGCAGCCGTTCAACTGGGAGGATCGAATCTTCATCAGCTCCAGCAGCTTGGGATCGATGCCGCTGCGGCGCACGACGCCTTCCATTTGCAACATCGCTTTATAGGCTTCCGGCGAAGCCTTGGTGTAATCCAGACGAGCTTCCATGGCAGAATTCTCCCTCTGAGAAGGTATGATTCGGCATTCAATTTCCAGATGCAATTTTCGTCGTACGATGCCGGAACGGGCCTCGCGGTGAAATCATGGTCCAGAACGTGCTAGCATCGACTTTCCTATGATTGACGGCAAGTTACAGATTATTCCCCTTGGTGGCCTCGGCGAATTCGGCAAGAATTGCATGGCAATTCGCTGGCAAGACGACATCTTTGTCATTGACGCAGGTTTGATGTTTCCCGACGAGGAATTGCTCGGCGTTGACGTTGTTGTGCCGGATATTACTTACCTGATTGAAAACCGCGAGCGGGTGCGCGGCATTGTTCTGACGCATGGGCATGAGGACCACATCGGCGGATTGCCGTGGATTCTGTCTGAACTGCAGGTGCCTGTCTACGGCACCGAATTCACCCTGGCCTACGTTGAGGGCAAGCTGGAAGAGCACGGACTGCTCGACGATGCGGATTTGATCGAGATGATACCCGGCGAGGCCTTTTCGCTGGGCATCTTTAAGATCACGCCGATTCGCGTGACCCATAGCCTGGTGGATTGTGTAGCGCTGGCGATCGAAACGCCGGCCGGGATCGTCATTCATTCTGGCGATTTCAAAATCGATCTGACCCCGCCGGATGGACAGCCCTTCGATCTGCATGCCTTCGCCGAGTATGGAAAACGCGGCGTGCTGGCATTCTTGCAGGACTCTACCAACGTGGATCGGCACGGGCACACTCCCAGCGAGCGCGCGGTTCGTCCGGCGCTGGACGAAGTATTTGCGCGCACAAAGCAGCGGCTCTTTTTCAGCTGCTTTTCCTCGTCGATCCATCGCCTGCGCATCGCCACCGATCTCGCCGCGACGCACGGCCGAAAAATCGCCATTGTTGGCCGGTCCATGCAGAATTCTGTCGAGATCGCACAGGACTTCAATTATCTCGATGTTCCGGACTCGCAGATGATTGCTGCCGGTCAGGTGAAGGACTTCGCCCCGGAGAAGGTCTGCGTTTTTATCAGCGGTACGCAGGGAGAGCCGATGTCGGCACTGACACGGGCCGCGGTCGACAATCATCGGCAGGTCAAGATTGAGCCCGGTGACACTGTGGTACTGAGTTCGCGCGTCATTCCCGGCAATGAGAAAAGTATCTTCCGTATGATCGACCATTTGTATCGTCGCGACGCTCATGTCATCTACGACGACGGTACCAATGGCCTGATCCACGTCAGCGGACACGCCAGTCAGGACGAATTGAGACTCCTGCTGCACATGTTGAAGCCGAAGTTTTTTGTTCCTCTGCACGGCGACTATCGCCACTTGAAGCTGCACGCGGAATTAGCGGCGGAATTAGGCGTGGTGGAGAAAATTCTGCTGCTGGAAAACGGCGACGTGCTGGAACTGACCAGGGACTCTGCGCGGAAACATGGCAAGGTCGCGGTTGGTCGAGTCTGCATCGATGCCGGTTCCACGGCCGGCGTGGTGGAAGATGTGGTGATGCGCGATCGACGTCACCTGAGCGAAGGCGGCATCGTGCTACCAATCCTCGCCATCAACCAGACCACTGGGCGGGTCGAAAGTATGCCGGAAATTGTGACCCGAGGTTTTGCTGCCGGCGAGGAAGCTTTGATTGAACAGGCGCGGCAGGTTGTGGGGGCCACGCTCGAAGCCTCCAGCGCGGAAGAGAAGGCCGACTATGGCGTGATTAAAGAAAAAATCCGCCAGGATTTGAAGCGCTACATCCAGAAAAACACCAGCCGCCGGCCGCTGATCATGCCGGTAATTCTGGAGATCTGAGCCGGCGTCTCGCTCACCTTTGGTACAACTGAAAGAGTGACCGCTTCGCCCTATTCCAAACCTTCATCAAGACGTTTTCGACGCAGATTTTTCATTTTTTCAGCGTGCCTGATATGTCTTCTTGTGCTGCCAGTCATTTTTTGGCCGAAGACCCGCGCGTATTTACAGGCGATGGCCATCCTGGATCAGTTGAATGGCAAGCCTGTGCCGCATCTGCTGCAACCGATCGCCGCCATGCCGGTAAGCACAACGACGTTGACCCTTCCCTCCTCCGCAGGCGTCGTGCAAGCTCGACTCTATACGCCAACCCCCGCCCCGAACGCGCCGGGATTGGTGTTGATCCCGGGCATTCACTATTTGGGCATGGATGAGCCTCGACTGGTCGCTTTCGCTCGAACGATGTCCGCCTGTGGCCTGCGCGTCTTAACACCGGAGTTGCCCAATAGCCGCGACTACCGGATTCAGCCCTCCGACGTGCAGGCGATTGGCGATTCAGTGCAATGGCTGCAAAACGCCACGGGGCGCTCGGTCGGATTGATGGGCCTGAGTTTTTCTGGCGGACTGGCGCTGGAGGCAGCAGCGAAACCACCGTTTTCAAATGAAGTTTCTTTTGTTTTTTCCGTGGGCGCGCATGACGACCTTCTCCGTGTGGCTACCTTCTATGCGACGGAAGCCGATCCCCTTCCCAATGGCGACTTGGAACGCGCCACGCCCAACAACTACGGCCCCCTGGTGCTGGAATATGAGCACCTCGAAGATTTTGTGGAGGAGGCAGACGTCGCTGCCATTCGCCCGGTGCTGCGCGCGCGGCTATATGAAAATTGGCCGCTCGAAAAGCAATTGCTGGCCAACCTGACGGCCGCACAGAAAGCCGAGTATGAAAAACTCCTCGACCCGAAGCAAGAGGACGCCGCATTGTTCGCCTCCAACAAAAAGCATGCGCCAGAAATGGCGGCAGTCTCTCCGGATGGACACCTTGCCGGCCTGCATGTGCCGGTCTACTTGCTGCATGGTCGCGGGGACACACTGATTCCTTTTGCTGAAGCGGATTGGCTGGCCGAGGCTTTGCCGCGGGGAACCCTGAAGGAAATGCTGATCAGCCCGCTGATCGCGCACGTCAGTACCAACACCTCCAAGCCGAACGTTTGGGATGAATGGCGGCTGCTTCACTTGCTGGCGCAAGTGATGGAACGCGTCGAGCATCCATAATTCGAAAAGTTCTGGTCGCGCGACGAAGTCTCGATGTGAGGTACAGTAACCAGCATGCACTCCGTCGAGGGAAACAGCCGATCACACGATCAAACCGCCGATACTGCGCACACATTGCCTCGCGTGCTTGGGCCGTGGCAGGCAACGGCGATTGTTGCAGGCACCATCATCGGCAGCGGCATCTTTCTTGTTCCACGGGAGATGATGCGGGCCGCAGGCTCTTCCAACCTGGTCTACCTGGCGTGGATTTCCGCCGGCATTCTTTCTCTGTTTGGCGCCATGACTTACGCGGAACTGGCGGCGATGCGGCCATTCGCGGGCGGCGAGTATGTGTACCTCCGCGATGCCTACGGCGAGTTGCCATCGTTCTTGTACATGTGGACGTGGTTCTCACTAGCCAAGCCTGCCTCCATTGCCAGCAGCGCCATTGGCCTGGTTCGAGTGCTGGGCATCTTTTCACTGCTGACCTGGCTCGGGCATCCACTGCTGCTGCACCCCGTTCGGTTGGAGTGGGGACAGATTGTAGCCATCGGCGTGGTATGGCTTATCACTGGCTTGAACTATCTGGGTCTGCGTCGCGCCGGAGAATTTCAACTAGTCTTCACGCTTCTCAAGGTTGCATTGATCGCGGCCATCGTGTTCTTTTGCTTCAACAGTTCTCTGGGCCATCGCGCAAATTTCTCGACCCTTTTCCCGGGAGCGACGGGCGGCGTCGCTGGGTTCACCGTCGCCATGATCGCCGCGTTGTGGGCCTATGACGGATGGAACGATCTGAACATGGTGGCCGGAGAAATCAAACGACCGGGGCGGTCCATTCCACTCGCGCTGGTCGCCGGAGTTTTGCTGGTCGC
Organism: Acidobacteriota bacterium; assembly: GCA_021778815.1. Lineage (GTDB taxonomy): Bacteria > Acidobacteriota > Terriglobia > Terriglobales > Acidobacteriaceae > JAKAAZ01. The sequence goes on from JAJYBW010000183.1 coordinate 5,592, forward strand.
ACTGCTCTACATGCTGACTACCGCCGCCACCGGATATCTGTTGCCCGCAACAGCGATCGCCAATTCTCCACGTCCGACCGCCGATGCCATGTTCCTCGCCGTGGGGGCCTGGGGCGCGGGATTGGTTTCCATCGGCATGGCGATCAGCATTCTCGCGTCGCTGAATGGAACTGTCCTTTCCGGGGCGCGCATTCCCTTTGCCGCAGCTCGCGATGGAATCTTTTTTCGCGCCATGGCCCATATTCATCCCAAATTCGAAAGCCCTTCCGTGTCACTCAATGTGCAGGCGGCCATGTCCACAGTGCTGTTATTGATGGTGGGACGATTTCAGGCGCTGTTTGAGCTGGCGTTGCTGGGAGAATGGCTGTTCTATATGCTGACGGCGACAACAGTATTTGTTTTTCGTGGGGGCGAGCCGGATCGGGAAAGGCCGTATCGGGTGCCATGGTATCCCGTCTTACCGGGCGTATTCGTGGCAGCGGCGCTGTTGGTGATTACATATATTTTTCTCAGCAACCTGCATAATTCCATCGGAGGGCTGGTGGTCATTGCGCTGGGGCTGCCGATGTACGTGTGGATGCGATATCGAAAACAAAGGAACATTGACAAGAATCGACTTCCCGGATAAGTCGACGGAAGACGCAATCACTTCTGGTGAGCTTCGATCAGCCGCTGATATAGCTGGATGGTCTGGTCGGCGATGGCAGACCAGGCAAACTTTTCTTCCACGCGCCTGCGACCGGCTTCGCCAAATTGACTGCATTTCTCCGGATCGTTCAACAGGCCAGAAATCTTTTCGGCCAGATCGCGTGCAAATTGGTCTGGGTTCGACGGAAATCCAGTTGCGGGATCGGATTCGAACGGCACCAGGGAACCGGTCTCACCATCCACCACAACTTCAAGAATTCCTCCGGTGGCGCTGGCGACTACAGGGGCGTGGCACGCCATCGCTTCCAGATTGATAATGCCGAATGGTTCGTAGACAGATGGACAGCAGAACACGCGCGCGTGACTGTAGAGCTGAATCACTTCCGGCTTGGTCACCATCTTTTCAATCCACACCACGTACGGATGGGTGGCCTTGGCCTCGGCAACTTTCTCGCGCATCTCGGCGGCGATCTCGGGCGTGTCTGGCGCACCGGCGCACAGAACCACCTGGGTGTCGCGCGGCAAGTAGCGGATCGCCTCTACAAGGTGCGTAACACCCTTCTGTCGCGTGATGCGGCCGACAAATAAAACATACGGCCGCGAAGGATCGACGCCATATTGGGTCAGCGCGCTCGTGTCGCTGGTCTGGTCATATTCGGCGAGGTCGAT
>JAJYBW010000184.1 GCA_021778815.1 Acidobacteriota bacterium
CTGCCCGCACTGTTGGAATGGCTGCGAATCTTTTTGGTCCCCTCGATCGCCGCGATTGTAATAACATTTTTCGTTTTGTGGTGGTATAGCCGCAGAGACCTGGGTCTGCCCATTCAAGATGGATCGACTCCTGCAACGCTCGATGCTAAAGGACGTCGCGCCGGCATCGGCATTCTGTTGGCTGCGACCGCGTTGCTGGTCACCTCCGCAATGGGAGGACCCGTCGGACCGGCCACCTTCCTCGCCGGGATTTTGGCAATGTTCTTCGTTGCTCGCACGGATTGGCACGCCATGGCGGCAGCGCTTCGCTCGGTTTCCTGGAGCGTGATTCCACTGGTAGCGGGACTCTTTGTCATCGTGGCGGCGCTGCGAGAGGTAGGCGTGCTCGCGATCTCCGCCCATGCATTGCAGACCGCCGCTGCATGGCCGCCCATCGCGAGGTTTTGCGCTGTCGCCTTCGGATTCGGCGTTGCCTCCAACGCAATCAACAATCTTCCCATGGGATTAATCGGGGCGGCAGCCGTGGTCGTGGCTCACAGTTCCCGCGCGCTGCATGCCGCGGTGCTATTGGGCATCGACCTGGGCCCAAACCTCTCCGTTACCGGATCACTGGCAACCATTCTGTGGCTAATCGCGATGCGTCGCGAAAACATTGAAGTCAGCGGCTGGCGATTTCTTCGCGTTGGAGTTCTGGTGATGCCGCCTGCGCTATTCCTGGCTGTCCTTGCTCTGCTTCTCACCCAGCATTGAATGGCCTGAGATACTCACTTCCAATGCTTGACGGTCTCGATGCCACACGCGATGAGCATCGAGGCAACCAGAATCTCAGAGCAGATCGATATGACTTGCGACTGATCGCGCACAAAAACAGGAAGAAAGATGGAGGCCAGCAGCGAGATGGATCCTGCGATGAAGATTGCAATGCCTCCCTCACGATTGATCCGGTACCACTGCTCGTCCGATCCCGCCATCGTTTTCGGGGTACGAAATCCATAGAACGCATTCTTGGGGATCTTTTTCCGTATAAGAGGGATCGCAATCAGCATGAGAAGGGCTGGAGCGAGAATCAGCAGGAATCTCCGCGAGATATCAGTTCCCATGAACTCCCCGGTGAGGACGGAACGCAAATCGCATTCCATCCTCTCCTTAATTCAACCCTACGGATTTTTCTCCACGTAAATCGCCTGCGGTGCGGTCAGCTTCATGCCTTTCGCTTTGGACTGAACCTGCACCCTCTGCCAGCCCGTATTGCCGACCGCGAATGTCAACACATATTGACGTTCCAGCGCCCGCTTAAACTGCTTCAGAAAGGGCTCAAATGACACTGGACTCGACATGGCCATGCTGTAGAACTGGCCGCCGGTTTCGTTGGCCAATCGCTGCAGGTAGCTCTGCCCCATGAGGGTACTGAAGCTGGTCGATCCGCCACCGAAGGTGTTGCGAAAGTAGATCGAGTACACCAGAAGTTTGGCTTTTTGAGAGTCTTGAATCGCGGCCACAAGATAGGGATCCTGCATGTCACGCGATCTGTAATATGGATCCTCGCCATTGGTCACCATAAACACCACGCGACGGACCTTCTCTTGCGAAGGCCAATTCTTTGCCAGGTCGGATAAGCAGAAATAGGGGCTACCTGAGATGCCGGGAATGCCATTCGTCAGGCGTAAGGAATCAGCGGCCAGTTTGTGATCGCTGGTAAGCTTTTGTGCCATGACCGCGCGACCATTGTTCATATACGCGACTCCGACCGATGTTGATGCCGGCAGCCCGAGGATGAACTTTTTTAAGTCGGGGATCTGCAATGCCAGGTAGGAACGTGCGGATTCGTCAAACATGAATACCAATTGTGTCGGCTCCGTCGCATCCTTGATCGGGGTGACGCTCACAATGTCGGTCGAACGACCCTTCACTTTCACGGTGATGTCTCCGCGCTGCAGCGGCGCAGGCGGCTCTGTTTTGTCTGCGTTGACCGTAATCGTCACCCGTGCCTGCCCGGCGACATTTTCCGTCTGCGCCATGGCAAAAGACCCTACGCCCAGACCGGTGCCTGCAATTGCAGCCATTAGAAATGCAGTCGCAATGCGATACTTTTTCATACTTCCCTCCAACCCGCCGCTTTCCTTGTATTCCTCGAACACCTCGCCGGGCAAGCATGTTCTAACGTCCAACTCATCCGGCAGGCGATCTATCCCTGCGACATTAGACGCACGGCAGGCTCAATTGCCGGACTTTCTTTGAGTTCCCATCCTGCGGAAGAGTACACTCCGGGAACGCCTTACCCAGCCGTCCTATATCGAACCTGGTGCCATTCCCAGGCATCCGCGATGATGTCATCTAAACGGGTAGATTTCGGATGCCAGCCTAGTTCATGGCTGATTTTTTCTGAGCTCGCCACCAGGATAGCCGGATCCCCAGGGCGGCGCGGATGCTCTTCGACCGGGATCGGATGGCCGGTGACGCGACGTACAGCCTCAATCACCTCACGCACGGAGAAGCCACGGCCATTGCCAAGGTTATAGATCATACGATCTTTTTCCTCGAGGGCAGAGAGGGCCAGCAGGTGGGCATCGGCGAGGTCGCGAACGTGAATATAGTCGCGGATGCATGTGCCGTCCGGCGTCGGATAATCGGTGCCGTAGATGCGAATACACTTCCTTCTGCCCAGTGCCACGTCCAGGATGAGAGGGATCAGGTGCGACTCCGGTTCATGCGATTCCCCGCGCCCAGCAATGGCGCCAGCAACATTGAAATAGCGCAGGCTGGCGTAGCGGAAGCCGTGAATGCGATTTAACCAGGTCAGCATCTGCTCCACCAGCAGCTTCGACTCGCCGTACGGATTGGTAGGGTGCAGCGCGGCGTCTTCCGCAATGGGAGTGCGCTCCGGCTGACCGTAAACCGCAGCGGTGGAAGAGAAAACCAGCTTGCGGACCCCGGCTGCCAGCATTGCCTGAAAAAGAACTAACGTGGATGCGCTATTGTTGCTAAAATACAGCTCAGGACACTGCATACTCTCGCCCGCTTCAATCAGGGCAGCAAAATGCAGGACGGCATCAATTTTGTGGCTTCGGAGAGCGGCTTCCATTTTCGTTCGGTCGCCGATTTCCCCTTCGATAAAGGCCGAGCTTGCTGGTACCGAAAGGCGTTGGGAATGGGACAGATTGTCATACACCACGACACGATGCCCGGCAGCCGCAAGCAGGTGGGCGACGCTGCCCCCTATATAACCAGCACCACCGGTGATGAGTGCGTTCAATTGGATTATCTCCTTTTATATCAATGAACTTTTCCGTTGTCGGTGCAGTAAGCTGGAATCGTTGATCGCTAGAGATGGTTGAAAGGTGAGGATAGGAAAAAGATTGTTCCTGGACTCATTGAAATCCCCTCGGAAAAAGCGAATCGACAATTTCCCGTTTGTTGATAATAGGCCGAAAACGCAAGTTTGCATATTTTGGAGGGTCGGGTCCCCCACTGGTTAATGTAACGATACCCGGCTCCGATAGACATGCGAGAATTTCATTTCAAAATTTCTAAGTTGTGGCATACTCATTGGCAAACATAGCCAATTACGCAGAGCTTAGGAGCCTTTTTCCAGGCTCTGAGATTTACAGCACCAAACAGGCTGAAGTGCAGCCCCATTGCACTTTGACCTGGCAAAACTGTACTCGTCAAATGCGAGCAGCATCCTACTTTGTACGGCTGCTCGGTAAATTTGGCAGAGATGGATGTCACGTTGGATTTGAACTTTGTTCTCTGCTGCGGTTCTTTGAAACATTCTTTTGCCTGTGCCCAATTCGGAGTCGGCAGTATTTCAAAAGATACCCTGACTGAACAGCCAGCCGGACGTGCCGGTACCGAAGAGAGATGTTGCTCCAAAAATTCTGAAACTGCGAACGTTTGAACGCGTTGAGGTAAAAGCGGTATGACAAGTTTTGCGACAAGAGAGCATTCAGTCCGGCCTGATACCGGACTGCCCCCCCGCCGCTCGAGAGATCGAGAGCGCGTACCTTCCAGTCGACAACTAGCCACGTTCGGACTGCTGCCAGAACCAGAGGGAAGAAACAAATCCTTCATCGTAAGCCTGGTCGTGAATGCTTCGGCAATCGCGCTGGTTCTGATTCTGTCCATCTTCATGGTTCATCAGGTCGTACAAAAGCCCGTGATCGAGACCGACCTCCTGCTCCCCATTACGCCTGTGAAGCCGGTGCGGCCGACGATTCACGTCAAGCAGCCTCCAATCGTTCCTCCAACTCCGGATTTGCTGAACCGGATTGCGCCCAAAATTACCTACCACCAGACCACGCAGACGGAGCCTCAACCAAAGCTCGCCCGGGTCCATCTGAACAATGTCAGTGCCCCCGTGCTGCCGCCGTACCGCCCCGACTCCGTTGCCTTGCCAGCGCAGCCGAAGGTGGGTCTGTTTCATACAAACGTTCCAACTGCGGTTGCTAACAACATGGGCCAGACGTCGACGAAAACCGGCGGATTTGGCGATCCTATGGGAGTTCACCCGAATGCGGGCGCAACTCGACCGGGAACCGTTGCGGCCTACGGCAGCTTTCAGAGTGCGGTCGGAGATTCTGCCGGTGCCGGGGCTGCCCGGGCTGGGAAAGTCGGCGGCGTGAATTTCGGCTCCGGATATGCGAATGGCGTTCCGGGCGGCAGCGGTCGTGGAAAAGTAGCTTCTGTAGGCTTCTCTGACGGCATGACTGGCGGGACCGGAAATGGCCCTCGCGGCAAGGTGAGCCAGGGTGCCTTCAAAGACAATACCGCGGTCGAAACGCCGAAGGTAATGGTGGCCAATACCGGCAACGAAACGACGGTTGAGGTTATCTCGCACCCCAAACCGGAGTACACGCCGGAGGCAAAGCAGCTGAAGATCCAGGGCGACGTTGTTCTGGAGGTCCGCTTCTCGGCCGACGGTCGGTGTCACGTCATCCGGGTAGTTCGTGGCCTAGGTCATGGGTTGGACGAGCAGGCGATTCGGGTGGCGGAAGCGACGCATTTCAAGCCCGCAACTCGCGATGGCCGGCCCGTCGACATCACCACATATTATCGGATCGATTTCCAGCTGGCGTAATTCTGGGTAGACGTGTTCAAACTTACGTAACATAAGGTATTACCATTTTGAAATTTTTGGTAACGTATCGGTAATGTTCACGTATGATTGGATCGGCTTCCAGTGAGCGTAATTGTGAGCAAACAACCCTAAACCAGGTAACCCAAGGAACACAATGATGCGATTTTCGAAACTTATCCCTCGAGGTTCACGCAACAGAGGACTGGCCCTCCTTCTGCTGGTGTCCATCACTCTCCCTGCCTCGGCCCGGCACAAGAAAAATCAACAGCCAATGGGCAAGCTGACCCCCCAGATGGTTCGCCTCATCGATTTGGCCTCTGGCCATGAACGGGGAGTCCTGCAGGCGCTGCAACAACGGACGCCTGTTGTCGAAACCTATATTCAGGACTTCAAGCCGGATACGCAACTGAGCGCGGTGCCTACCGAAGACCACTATTTCCTGGGCCGCGTGGATTTCGGCAAGGTCATCGAAGACAATCGCTATCAGCAGGCTGGCGCCAAGAAAAACGCTCTCAAGGGTTCCGTCATGTTCGTCAATGGACTGACCAAGGCGTTCAAAATCGAGTATGTCGCCCAGGGGTTCGTGCAAATGCTCCTGCTGGATGCCAATCACTTCGATCGTCAGCATTATGATTTTGTCTTCGTCCGTCGCGAGTTCCTTGGCGATACCAGAACCGACCTATTCGATGTAACGCCCAAGTCCGGCTCCGGCACGGGACGCTTCATCGGCCGAGTTTGGATTGAAGATACGAGCGGCAATATTGTCCGTTTCAGCGGAACCTATACCAGCAATAATGGCCACCAGGTCTACTACCACTTCGACAGCTGGCGCACCAATGTTCAGCCGGGCCTGTGGTTACCGACAGCCGTATACGCAGAGGAACATGGCCCGGGAGCAGGTCCGGATCAGGCTGGCTTCTTCCGCGCGCAAACCTGGATTTGGGGCTATTCGCTGCGTCAACCAGCTTCCACTACCGACAACGCAACGGTCAAGATTGACGCCGTATCCGATCAGAGCGAAAGCGCGCAGGATGTCAGCCCCCTGCAGGCTTCCCGCATGTGGTCGCAACAAGCAGAATCCAACATCCTCGATCGCCTGTTTCAAGCCGGCCTGCTGGCTGCACCCAGCAACTTTGACAAGGTTCTGGAGCAGGTCACCAACAACCTCATCCTCACCAACAACGTTTCATTGCCGGAACCCGTACACTGCCGCGTTCTCTTGACCTACCCTCTGGAGTCTCTGACCATTGGAAACACGATCGTACTCAGCAAAGGCCTGATCGATACCCTCCCCTACGAATCAGACCTGGCCGCAGTGCTTTCCTTCCAACTGGCTCACCTCGTGCTGGGGCATAAGGTCGATACTGAATTTGCATTCCCAGACAACCTGATGTTCGCCGACCAGGCGACCATCCGCCGCGTACCTTTGCATCACAGCGACGCAGAGAACCAAGCCGCTGCGAAGAAGGCGATCCAGCTGCTGGGAAATTCTCCTTATAAAGACAAGCTGGCGGATGCCGGCCTCTACTACAAACTCCTACTCGCTCGCTCCAAGGCACTACCGTCCTTGATGCAGCCCCAACTTGGAGACTCGCTGTTCACCACTCCCGCCGACGATCAGGTGTGGATGAGCGCATTGGTCTCTAAAGCACCCAAACTTGATATGGACAACGTCCGCCAGATCGCTGCTCTGCCACTGGGAAGCCGCGTTCGCGTGGATTCATGGAATGACTCTGTCGAGTTACTCAACGCCAAACCTGTTGCGGTGTTGAGCCCAAGCGATAAAATGCCACTCGAATTGAC
>JAJYBW010000185.1 GCA_021778815.1 Acidobacteriota bacterium
GGTTCTTCGAATCGGACGCGCTGGTGGAAACGCCAAAACCGGGTAAGCTACAGACGCAGGCGGCGGTCCTGTTGAGCGCTCAGACTATCGCCGAAGCTGCCGCGAAAAACGCAAATTCGCTCGGCTATTTTGCTGTCATTGATAACAGTTGCGATGAATGGGAGTACAAAGCCGCGGCTGGACATTTGCTCGATCGACTGCGAACTGTCCGCGTCCATCACCCTCGCGCATGCATCATCTCGACGGGCGAAGTTAGTGTGACTTTGCCGGCAGCCAACGACACCGTGGGAACGGTCGGCGTCGGCGGACGCAATCAGCAGTTTGCCCTCTATGCCGCCACTCTTCTCGGCCCGGGAGACGACCCGGTGGCTATTCTCTCGGCCGGATCCGACGGCATCGACGGAAATAGTCCCGCAGCCGGAGCTGTGGTAGATTGCGAGACGGTCGCAGGTGATGCGCTGTCCCCGGCAAAGCGCGCGCTGGGGCAGTTCGACGCTTATTCCTTCCTCTCCAGTCGAGGTGCGTCAATCGTAATCGGGCCCTCGGGAAACAATCTTCGCGATTTGCGAGTCCTGGTCGCAGGAGAGCCTCAAACTCCGGTGAGGTCAAGAGTTGGGGCGGAAATTCCATAAATCATATATTTCGATTTAGAATAGTGGATGCTTTCGGAAAATTTACACGGCTCCGGGCACGAATGACCCCGATTCTGGCAGGCAGACGCCAATTGGTCGTGCGACGGGAATTTGCGGTGGCAAGATGCAACTTAAAGCAAAAAGCAGCCCGCAGCAGAATGGCGAGCATCAACGACGACGGTTGGAGCTCGACGTTGCACGAGCTAAGTACTTTAAGTGATGGCATCTGCATGACGTAGATTCCCCGAAGGCTGCGCTTGGTGAGTCTGGCACGCAAGTTGCACAACAGTTCGATACTGCATCAGAAACCGCACAATTAGCCTTGGCATTCTGACGCGGAGAGATAAGCCTCAAAATGCCCCGGAACATTCCATTCCGAATCGCCGCAGTCGTACTGGCAACGTTGACTGTTGCCGCGGTGATTCTGGCATCCATCAACTATAGCCACGAAGGCCAATACCCGATTCCGACAGACCAGGTTTGGTGGGCTGAAGCTCCCGGTGGGCTGATCGCACAAAAAGTGCTGGCCCATGGCCCCGGCGACCGCGCAGGCATTGAAGCGGGCGATCTGCTGACGTCCGTCAATAACCATCGCACCCCGCGCATCACAGCGCAGCAGCGGCAACTGTTCACAACCGGCATCTGGAGTAAGGCAACCTACTCGGTCATCCGCGCGGGTGTTCGCCTTGAGATTCCAGTGATCCTGGTGCCAATGGATCGGGATATCAACGTCGGTCTGCGCTTGATTGCGTTGGTTTACTTATTGATTGGCCTCTACATTTTGTTTCGACGCTGGACCGCACCGCGTTCGGTTCACTTCTACATCTTCTGTCTGGCGTCTTTCATTCTGTACTCCTTTAACTACACCGGAAAGCTGAACCTTTTCGACTGGTTCATCTTCTGGGGAAATATTGTTGCCAGCGCCGCACAGCCGGCACTGTTCCTCCACTTCGCCTTCACCTTTCCGGAACATAATCCAACCATGCGTCGGCGTCGCATGGCGTGGCTACTCTATCTCCCGGGAATCGCACTTGTTGGCATCTTCATAGCGGCGATTCACCTCTGGTCCGCTACAGATCTGCTCCTGCACCGACTCTGGCAGGTTGCGACCGGCTACATGACGTTGTATTACGTGACAGCGGCATTGGTGTTTTTCGTCAACTATCGCCGAGCAGACAATCCGCTGACGCGGCAACAGCTGAAATGGTTGACCCGCGGCACCCTGCTCGCGGTCATCCCCTTCACCCTGCTCTATGCGATCCCCTATTTGCTGGCCCGGGCGTCGGCACCCACGCTGCTGAGCCAGATCGGCGTATTGTGCCAGGTCTTTCTTCCACTGACGTTCAGTTACGCGATCGTGCGCTATCGGCTGATGGACGTCGACCTGATCTTCAAGCGCGGCGTGACCTACACTTTGGCCAGCATCACGCTGGTCGCCATCTACTTTGGTGCGGTTGCGTTCGCCGGTGAGGTGGTACACACTCGATTGCCGGCGGCCGGAGGCTGGGGGCTGGCCACCGCGATTATTATTGCGGCACTGGTCTTCGAGCCAATCAAGCGCGCCATTCAGGATCGTGTAGACCGCGTCTTTGACCGCAAGCGCCTCGACTCTCGGGCTACCCTGGTTGAATTTGCTCGAAGCCTGAACACTCAAACCGATTTGCGTGCGCTGCTGAATGCCCTGGTCGATCGGCTGCCGCGCATTTTGCAGGTCGCCCGGGTTGGCGTCTTTCTCGATGATGAGCGTGACTCCCGCGTATCGAAGTTTCGACTGGCGGCCAGTCATGGAATTCCCGCAGTAGCGTTGAGTCATACCGAAAGTCTGGAGACAGGATTTCTTCGCTTCGATGGCCGCGAGGACGGTTCGCATATCTTTCTGGAAAGCACGCAGAATGCGCCCCACCTGACCGAAAGCCAGCAGCGCGCCGTCTCCTTGCTAGATCTGAATTATTACCTTCCCTGCCGAGTGCAGCAGCGTACCATTGCGGTGCTGGGGCTGGGTCGCACCATCAATGGGGATTTTTTATCCAGCGAAGACGTCGAACTGCTGGAAACACTGGCCAGCTATGTCGGCATTGCCATCCAGAATGCACGCCTGTACGCCAAGCTTGAGGAGAAAATTGCCGAGTACGAGCAGCTGAAAGAGTTCAACGAAAATATCGTCGAGTCCATCAACATCGGCATTCTGGCCGTCGACCTGGCCGACCGCATCGACAGCTGGAACGCGCAGATGGAATCCATGTATGCAGTGCCGCGGTCGGAAGCGCTGAACCAGCCGCTGGCAAGTTTATTCCCGGCAGATTTTCTGGCCGAGTACGACAGAGTGAAACACGAAAACGGCGTGCATAATCTCTACAAATTCCAACTGGCCACCCGTGCCGGAGAAATTCGCAACGCCAACATCACGATCGCTCCGTTGGTCGATAAAGACTTTACCAGCGTCGGCCGCATCATCCTGGTCGATGACATTACGGAGCGAGTGCAGCTGGAAAGCCAGTTGATGCAGGCAGACAAGCTTTCGTCGATCGGTCTGCTGGCAGCCGGCATTGCCCACGAGGTCAACACTCCCCTGGCCGTGATTTCGTCGTATACACAGATGATGGCCAAGCAGATTCGTAGCGACGACCGGACTGCGCCTCTATTAGACAAAATCACTCAGCAGACATTTCGCGCCTCGGAAATTGTAAACAGTCTGCTGAACTTTTCCCGTACCAGCACCATCGAGTTTAAAGCTGTCAGTGTGAATCACGTGCTGCATGAGACCCTGGCGCTGTTGCAGCATCAGTTCAACACCGCAAACATTACCCTCGACCTGGCGCTGCAGCCGGAGTTGCCAGACATCCTGGGTAACATGGGGAAACTGCAGCAGGTGTTTCTGAACCTGTTTCTAAACGCAAAAGACGCGATGGCCGAAGGTGGCATACTGCGGGTGGAAACCGTCGACAATGGACAAGTCGAGGTGATCATTGGCGACACAGGTTCCGGCATCGCAGCCGAAAATCTGCGTCGCATCTATGATCCCTTCTTCACTACCAAAACCGCTGTTGTTGAAGGTCAGCGGCGTGGGACGGGTCTCGGCCTCTCTGTTAGCTACGGCATCATTCAAGAGCATGCCGGCAAGATTCAGGTGGACAGTAAGGTGGGTCGCGGCACAACGTTCCATCTGCAATTTCCAAAATTGAGGAAGCCCGTTCATGCCTGAGGTTGTGCACGAAACGATTTCACCAGAAACCGACAGTACCCTTCCGCTCCGCATCATCATCATTGACGATGAAGCCGCCATTCGCGAATCGCTGCAACTGCTGCTGGACCTGGAAGGCTTTGAGGTCGCCACCGCGCCGGACGGAGCAAAGGGTTTAAAGGCTCTGGAAGAATCCGTGTTCGATTTGGTGCTGCTTGATCTTGCGCTACCCGGTCAAAGCGGATTTGAAATCCTCCAGGCGATTCGCGCCCGCCATGCAAATCTTCCTGTCATCATGATTACGGCGTACGGCACGGTGCAGAATGTCGTCGAAGCCATGCATTTCGGCGCCAACAATTTCATCCAGAAGCCCTGGGACAATGAAAAATTGCTGGCCGACATCCGCGGCGCCATCGGGCAGCATCGTGCGGAAACAGAAAATATCCAACTGAAACGCGCCCTGAAGCAGCGCTACAGTTTTGAGAACATCATCGGCAAGAGTGAGCCCATGCAAGCCGTATTGGACCTGGTGGGCCAGGTAGCCCCCAGCCGCTCCACTGTGCTGGTACAGGGCGAAAGCGGCACTGGCAAGGAACTAATCGCCAAAGCGATCCACTCCCATTCACCACGCCGCGACAAGCCCTTTGTTCCCGTCCACACGGGCGCTGTGCCGTCAGATCTGCTGGAGAGCACTCTGTTCGGCCATGTCAAGGGCGCCTTCACCTCCGCCATCGCTTCAAAGAAGGGGCTATTCGAAATTGCCAATGGGGGCACGCTGTTTCTGGACGAAATCGGCACCATGGCGCTAGACACGCAGGCAAAGTTGTTGCGCGTTTTGCAGGACCGAAAATTCATGCTGGTCGGCGGCGTGCAAGAGTTGCAGGTGGATGTGCGGATTGTCGCAGCCACAAATGCCGACCTGCGACTTGCCGTCCGTGAGGGACGGTTTCGCGAGGATCTCTTTTACCGTTTGAACGTAATCACTATCGACCTGCCCCCGCTACGGAATCGAAAAGAAGATATCCCGCTGCTGGTCGCGCATTGTTTGAAGCGATTCTGCGAAGAAAATCAGCTGCCCTTGCGCGCCATTTCGCCGGAAACCATGCGAGCGCTGATTGATTATTCCTGGCCGGGAAATGTGCGAGAGCTGGAAAATGTGATTGAACGCTGCGTTGTTCTTTCCACAGATCAAACAATTCCGAAAGACCTCTTGCCCGATCATCTGACCGGACGCAGCTACGAAGCCAGCCTGCTGGAGCATAATCCAGATGCATCGCTCTTTGAGATTGTGGATGAATTTGAAAAACACATTATCAAAGACCGCCTGGAACACTGTAACTGGAACCAGACCGAGGCGGCCGAAGCCTTTCGCATTCCTCTTTCAACCCTCAATCAAAAAATCAAGCGATTGAACATCGAGATACGGAAGAAGCTAAAGGATTGATTCCTTAGTCGGGCCATTTCTTCGCGTTATCTTGCTTCAATCGGCGGTAAGAGCCTGCTCCAAGTCCGCCACAATATCCTCAACATCTTCAATTCCAACCGAGATGCGCACCAAGCCGTCCGTTATGCCGAGCTTGCGCCTGCCTTCCTCTCCAATCGCGGCATGGGTCATCGACGCCGGATGGGAAATCAGGGTTTCCACTCCGCCCAGTGACTCCGCCAGGCTGCATATTTCCACCTTGCGCAACATGCGATTGGCGGCTTCGAGCGATCCCAGGTCAAAGCTCAACATCGAACCGAAGCCTGACATCTGCCGCCTGGCCAGTTCATATTGGGGATGGTCCGGCAGCCCAGGATAATAGACGCTCCGCACTTTCGGGTGCTTCTGTAGCCACTCGGCAACAATGCGACCGTTGGCGTCATGCTGGCGCATCCGCACCGCCAGCGTCTTGACTCCACGCAACAACAGCCACGCCTCAAATGGCGACAGAATGCCGCCAGTGCATTTTTGAACAAAGGCGAATGTCTCCGCATGCTCAGGCCTAGTGCCGATCAGCACTCCACCCAGGCCGTCGGAATGGCCATTCAAAAATTTTGTCGTCGAATGCATGACAATGTCTGCGCCAAATTCAATGGGTCGCTGAAAGTACGGCGACATGAATGTGTTGTCGACACTCAATTCGACACCGTGACTGTGACAAATAGCGGCGACGGCTGCAATATCCGTCAGAGCCAGCATTGGATTCGTGGGCGTTTCGATATGCACCAGTTTTGTCGTGGGTCGAATCGCCTTGTCAACATTACTCGCGTCGGAAGTGTTGACGTAGGTGAACTCGAGTCCATACCGGGTCAGTACCTGGTTGAACAGCCGCGTCGTTCCGCCGTACATATTGTCGCTGCAAACGATGTGATCTCCGCTCTTCATCATGGTGCAGAGCGCGGTGATGGCTGCCATTCCACTGCCAAAAACATGGGCTGAAGTTCCGCTTTCCAACGACGCGAAATTTTCCTCCAGCGCCGTGCGCGTCGGATTGGAAACCCGAGAATACTCATACCCTTTATTCTTGCCAATCTCCTGCTGCACATAGGTAGAGCTGGCATAAATGGGAATATTGACCGCGCCTGTGAGAGGGTCGGGCGCCTGTCCATCGTGAATTGCGCGGGTCGAAAAACCCTTCTTCTTTTCTGCCATTTGCTTATTCCCTTGCGTGTTTAGATCGATCGGCGTGGAGACCAGAATCACCTAACGGCCAGTACCTCAGACGCCGCCATCGAAAATTCTCTTCGAGAGATATCGCTCGGCAGAGTCTGGGATGATGGTGATGATCCGTTGCCCCGGTCGCATGGTGCGCGCCAGCTCCAGCGAGGCAAAGACGTTCGCGCCTGCGCTGGAGCCACCGAGAACGCCTTCTTCTGTCGCCAGCCTTTTCACCATCGCAAAGGCGTCGCGGTCGGTGACGCGAACGATGGAGTCGCACAATGATCCGTCAAATGTTTTCGGGATGAAGCTCACGCCAATCCCTTCCACCTTGTGTTTGCCGGGCGTTCCGCCCTGCAGCACGGAGCCCTCAGTTTCCACCGCGACTGTCTTGACGGCACCC
>JAJYBW010000186.1 GCA_021778815.1 Acidobacteriota bacterium
GCTCGCAATCATTGAGACCCCGGAGTTGGACCGGCAAGTGGATGAAGCTCGAGCCAACCTGGTTACAACGAAGGCCAACCTGGGATTGGCGCACGTGACCGCACAGCGCTACCAGGGATTGAGCGGAACAGAAGCGGTTTCAAAACAATCGATCGACACGGCGACACAGACGGAGAGCGCCTCGGTGGCGTCAGTTGCTGTGGCACAGCAAAGCTTGAACCAGTTGCTGGAAATGCAGTCGTTCGAACGCGTCTATGCGCCCTTTGACGGGGTGATCACGGCGCGCAACATCGACGTGGGCCAGCTGGTGGATGCAGGAAGCAACGGGGGCACCGGCAGCTCCACCAATCCTAGCGGAAACATCAGTACAGCCGGCAACGGCATGAACAGTCCGCAGGAATTGTTCCACATGTCCAGCATGGATACGGTGCGCATCTTTGTGAATGTTCCTGGCGTGTATGTATCGGAAGCGCGACCCGGTGTGAAGACAAACATCGATGTCCCGGGATATGCGGACCGCGTTTTCAAGGGGACGATTGTGCGGACGGCGAACGCGATCGACCTGAACACGCGCACGTTGATGGTCGAAGTGGACATTCCCAACCCGAAACATGAGTTGCTGCCAGGAGCGTATGGGCAGGTCCACCTGCAGCTCCCGATCACTCATCCGGCGCTGATTATTCCAGTGGATACGATGCTTTTTCGCTCGGAAGGATTGCGGGTTGTCACTGTCGACGCGAACAACCATGCCCATCTGCAGGTGATCACGGTGGGCCGCGACTGGGGGACAAAAATCGAGGTGCTCACCGGGCTAACGCCGAGGGATCGCGTCATTAATAATCCGCCAGACTCAATTACAGAAAACGAAGCAGTTCACGTAGTCGATGTGGATGGCAAGCCGGAAGAGAACGGTTCGCCGGCAAACTCATCGGATTCAGGGAACCCTTCATGACGCTGCGCCTTTCCAGGACGAGTCCGTGGGCGGCGTTGGCGCTGATGCTCTGCGTGACCGGATGCACGGTTGGGCCGAACTATCATCAGCCCTCTGCGCCGACGACTCCCGAATTCAAATCGGTGGCCGGATGGCAGCCTGCGCAACCGGCTGACCAGCAGATTCGCGGGCACTGGTGGGAAGTCTACGGAGATTCGGAACTGGATTCTCTGGAAGAGAAGGTGAGCGTCTCCAACCAGTCGTTGAAGGTCGCCGAGACGCAATACACGCAGGCACACGCGATGGTGCAGTATCAGCGCGCCAACTATTTTCCGTTTTTGAGTGCGGGCGTGGGTGCGACGCGGCTGCGCAATTCAGAGAATCGCGCCAACTATTTCAGCGGGATCAACAATCAGTACAACGACTTTTCGTTGCCGCTGAATGTGAGTTGGGAGCCGGATGTCTGGGGTCGGGTGCGACGCACGGTGCGCGCGGCGCGAGAGAATGCGCAGGCCAGCGCCGTGGATGTGGTGAACGTGCAGTTGATTCTGCAGGCTGAGCTTGCGCTCGATTATTTCCAGATGCGTGGTCTGGATGCGCAACAATCCATCCTGGATGCGACCGTTGTGGCGGATGAAAAGGCTCTGCTGTTGACGAATCAGCTATTCCACGCCGGCCTGAATTCACAGCTGGCGGTGCAGCAGGCGCAAACACAACTGGAGACGACGCGGGCGCAGGATCAGGACGTTGGAATTGCGCGCGCCCAGGATGAACATGCGATCGCGATCCTGATCGGGGAACCACCTGCCTCGCTGACGATTCCGGCTCGCGCGAATCTGTACACGCCGCCCTCAATTCCGCCGGGTCTGCCGTCGCAGTTGATGGAACGGCGCCCGGATATCGCCATTGCAGAGCGACAGATGGCTTCAGCGAATGAGCAGATCGGTATTGCCCGCTCCGCCTACTATCCGAACTTTTCACTTTCGGGCATCGGGGGAGTGGAGAGCGGCCACCCTGGAAGCTGGTTCACGGGCCCGAGCACATTCTGGTCGGTGGGCTTGTCCGCCGCCGATACGTTGGTCGACTGGGGGCAACGGCATGCGTTGAACACCATGGCACAGGCCAATTACGACGGCACTGTGGCCAATTACCGCCAGACCGTGCTGACCGCGTATCAGGAAGTGGAAGACAACCTGGTCGCGCTGCATATCCTGGCTCGCGAGATGCAGACACAGAATTTAGCGGTAGCCTCCGCCCAACAGCAGATGGATATTGCCATGAAGCTGTACACGCGCGGACTGGATCCATATTTGAACGTGATCCAGGCGCAAAACGTGGTGCTATCCAGCCAGTTGACGTCGGCGAACCTGGTCACTCGGCAGATGACGGCCAGCGTTCTGTTGGTCAAGGCTCTGGGTGGCGGATGGGATCGCAGCCAGTTGCCGAAGGATTGATTTTGAGTGCATGGGTCAGTTTCAAGTCGATTTTGGAATGGAAATGAACAATGAGCGGACCTGAAACAGTTCGACTGCCGATGGAGGATGCAAGTTCTGGGCGCGTCATCTCTCGCGCTTCCACCGTGGAAATCAAATCCGTGATTGCCTCGATGCAGGCTGAAGAAGGCGAAAGAAACTTCGCGGGTTCCTGCGGTTCAGACCGAAATTGCGCTCACGATCGGGTGCGATGGACGATCCTGGAACGCATTATGGACGGTACCTATCAACCGGGAGAACGGCTCAAGGAGTTGACTCTGGCGCGTGAATTTCGCGTGAGCCAGGCGCCGGTACGTGAAGCGCTGCGCAAGCTGGAAGCCATTGGAGTGGTGAAGTCGGAGCCGTATCGGGGCGCGCGGGTGCGTGAGCTGTCGCCGACGGAGTTGCGGGATGCGTATCAGTTGCGGGGCATTCTGGAACACGCGGCCACGGAATTCATCATCGATTTTCCAGAGGAATCGGTTCGCACTCTGGAAATGGAATACGACGCGATGCGGGCGGCGGCACAGGCGGGCGATCTGCAGGCGGTGGCGTGCCACAATCGTAACTTTCACCGTTGCATTGTCGAGCGCTGCCAGAACCAGGAAGTGGTGCGCGCCTGGAAGTCCCTGGGAATTTGCATGCGCGCGCGCTTGAACGTGCAGCGGAGAGTGGACCGGCTGCCGGAAGCGATGCTTTCCCATCAGCCAATCATCGATGCCTTGCGAGCAGGAGATTTGCGGCGCGCGGGACAACTGTTGCGCGAACACTCGTTCGGATTCGTTTCCGACTTGATGTAGTGGTCCGGATTCGTTGGAGGAAAGCTCCACGGATTCGGGCCGGCTCGCATCCGCTATTCCTCGGCGGTTGTTGGGCGAGCACCGACAAGTCTTGAGATCAGAACCGCGAGATACAGGACGCCGAGGATGGCTTCGATCAGCGATAGCGACTTGGCCTGATTCGAAACAGCGATGATTCCGTTGGCTCCCAGACACGTCAGCGTTCCGAAGCTGTAGTAGATGAAATCAAAGCGGTTCAGGGTGGGGTTGAGGCTCGTGATCGGATCGAGATAGAAGGCACGCGGCTGCACAGCGGCCACCAGGGTGTAGATGCTGGAAAAGCTGAGACCAACCAATAGATAAATGCAGAGCGCGCCATAAATGGTCTCGGGCGTGGGCTGCTTGTGAACAAACACACGGCGAAAAATCACGACGATGATGAAGGTATCGAAGGCGAGAGTGAACGCTATGGTCAGCATCGAAGTGGCACTTGCGTCCAATTGCGCGATGCGGAAATGTTCCACCAATGCCGGTACCGCCAGCGCGATGCCGACGAAAACCAGACTGCGGCGGAAACTGACGGCATAGACGCTCAATAGCGTAATGCCGATCCCCAGGACACGGAAAGCGTAGTAGGCAGCCCCCTTGTTTTGCGTGTAGGGATAAAGGATCAGATACAGCAGGAGAAAAACGAACAGGACAAAAAATTTGTGTCCGGTAATGGCGGAAACTTGGCGATCGCGAATATCAAACAGTTTTTCAGGCCGAGTGGACATTGGTTTTCAGTGCATGAGATGGAAGGATTTGACGCCAATCATACTCCAAGCCCCAATTGTTACGAGAGGATATTTGTTAACGGATGATGGGCGAGCGCGAGGCCGCCGAATCGCGGATAGCGAATTTCTTTCCAGAATCGTGGCTGACTAGTTGACCGAGCCTGTGGACGGTTGCACCGGTGCGGGAAGTTGCGGCGGTGGGATCAGTCCAATCATCGACATCAGGGAGAAAGTCAGCTGCGCCGCCCCCTGGAACTTCCATTCGCAGCTATCGAAGGTCACATTCACCACATCGAAAGATCCACCGGAGTAGAAAATCACACACTCGCGCAACACGCAGTTCACCAGCCATGTTTCTTCTAACACGATCACCTTTTTGGTGAGCGTCATTCCTTCATACTTTGTGATCGGCATGCGGTGTCCTCAAATATGGGCGTGGTTGATGTGTAGATTTCAGTGTTGCGATAGCTTACCGATTTCTGCGGCCATGGAGACATCGCGAGCGGTCACGCCGCCTGAGTCGTGCGAGATGAGCGCGACGCGGAGTTTGTTGTAGCGGATATCGATGTCGGGATGGTGGTCCGCTTTTTCCGCCAGCAGCGCAAGCCGAACCACAAACGCAAAGGCCTCCGCAAAATCTGCAAAGGTGTAGTCGTGGACCAGCGCGCCGGCTTCATACTTCCAGCCATCGAGTGCCGGCAGCTTTTTCTGGATTTCACTGTCTGAAAGCTTACCCATGGTTGGACTCCATCGTGCGTCTGAGATCACAAACGTTCGTGCCGTCATTCTCGACCTTGCTGCGCAAACTTGGCAAAGGGGAGCAGGAAGCGGGGGACCCGAACGATTTATGAAATATTGCCGAAGGTGTAGCCGAAAGGAGAGAAGGCAAACCCGTCGCGCATGATACCTTCGCGCAGATCTAGCCAGATGGAGTCGGCCGTGGCGACAAAAACGTCGACGATGGATGGGTCAAACTGGGTCCCGGCGCAGCGGAGGATTTCTTTGCGCGCCGCCTCCATGGTATTGGCCTTGCGATAGGGACGGTTGGAGGTGATGGCGTCGAAGGTGTCGGCGACGGCAAAGATGCGAGCGCCAATGTGAATCTCCTCGCCTCGCAGTCCGCGCGGGTAGCCCGAACCGTCAAAGTGTTCCTGGTGGGAGTAAACGATCTCGGCAGCTTCCTGCAGGTAAGGAATTTTGCGGATCATTTGATATCCCAGCTCAGTGTGGGTGCGCATGACAGCCCGCTCTTCCGGGGTCAGCTTGGCGGGTTTGCGCAGGATAGCATCGGGGATGGCCATTTTACCGATGTCGTGGAGGAATGCGCCGCGTCCCACGACGCGCAACTGCGGCTCCGGCAGGCCGACGGCTCGACCCAGGGCCAGGGTGTAGGCGGTGACCCGCTTGGAATGTCCTTCAGTTTCAGCGTCTTTCAAGTCAAGGGCGTTGCCCAGCGCCTCCAGGGTCACGTCATAGGAATTTTCCAGCTGCCGC
The DNA here is from genome assembly GCA_021778815.1 of Acidobacteriota bacterium. Lineage (GTDB taxonomy): Bacteria > Acidobacteriota > Terriglobia > Terriglobales > Acidobacteriaceae > JAKAAZ01. Next base: position 5,453 of record JAJYBW010000186.1, read on the forward strand.
ATGCTGTGTTGCAGCATTTCTGTGCGGGCGCTGATCAGCTGCTCCAGGTGGTGCCGGAACAGGTCATTCTGGGTTTGCAGGCGGCGATACTGCAAAGTTCTGCGCACTGTGGCCAGTAATTGATCCACAGAAAAAGGTTTCAAAACGTAGTCGTACGCCCCCATCTGCAGCGCTTGTACGGCCTGTGGCACATGGTGGGAATCTGCGATGACCACGATCGGGATCTGGACGCGGTCGGAGTTCCACAGCAACACCAGAGGGGCTAACAGATCTTCAGTAACTTCGCGCAGCCATGGGAAAAGGCGCGTTGCATTCGGTCCAGCATCCAGCAGAACCAGATTGATACGCGGATTATTGGCAGAATCGGAAGCCAGGGCCTCAATGGCATGTTCCGGCGAGGAGAAGGACAACAGGGGAAGCTTTTGGTCTTGCAGGATTCGAGAAATGGCGTTTGTCTGAGTATTATCCCCTGAAATCAATACAATCTGGCCCACGGCCGAGGAGGGCCGGGCTGAGCTTTCCATCGCAATCGCTGAAGACTCCTCAGTCATTTCGTCTCAAGTGCTTCAAACCGGGTCAGTTAGGACGATAGGGTAAAGTGTTCAACATTCAAGGTAAAAATGCCAGACAACCAAATTGCCGCATAACGAACTTGATTTCGCTAGGGTAAAGAGGTACATAGATGTGGTACTTATATGCCACTTTTCACCTAAGCCGTCCTTAGATGCGCACTTCAGCTTGTTAGCTGCCCTTCTATCTTATAGTCACTTGAAATCCCACTCCAAAATGAAATTCGTTACCTAAGGGCATCGACAGAAAGGAACGATCCGTCGAATCCTGGGAATGGCCCACCGCGTGCTTATTGCACTCGCAAGGTATGTCGATTTCTTCTGACTCCAATATGGGATATTCCGCCGGAATGATGTTACCGCGAGCAGCGACTGTTTCACAGTCAATTATCGTCAGGGTTACACAGCGCTATAACACGCAGGCAGACCAGCGCGATGTTTTCGAGAGCCATCGCCATCACATTTTCTCCGTTGCGTACTATATGACGGGCGATGAGCGGGAGGCGGAAGCCATCCTGCAATCCACATTTATCGAAGCATTTGAGCAGGAAACAGCGCCCAGCATCGGGACCTTGGACAAGGCATTGTTGTCGCAGTTTCATCGGCGGTTTTCTCTCGACCCGGTGGCCCCTGTGACGTCGGAAATTGAGGGACTGGGGAATAGAAATGTGCGCCGGACGGATCTGGAAGAGGCCGTTTGGCAGATGCCGGAGAGAGAACGGCTGTGTTTCCTGCTGCGCGATGTGGAAGGGTACGACAATGCCCGAATCGCGGGGCTGTTGGAAACTTCAGAACATGAGGTGCAGCGTACCGTATTCTCCGCCAGGCTG
>JAJYBW010000187.1 GCA_021778815.1 Acidobacteriota bacterium
TCGAGAGGCGTATGAAAATTCCGCCACCGGTGTTTACATCGGCCTGTGGACCAAAGAATACGAAAACCGTCTGTATGAGTCTGCAACGGACGACGATTTTTATTCTGTCACCGGGTGTGGCGGAGCTTCGGCTTCCGGGCGCCTCTCTTACACCTTCGGATTTCAAGGGCCCAGTCTGACCATTGACACGGCCTGCTCGTCCTCGCTGGTTGCCGTCCACATGGCATGCGAAAGCTTGTGGAGCGGGGAGGTCGACATGGCGCTGGCCGGCGGCGCGAACCTCATCCTCGGCGGGGAAATTTCCGAACTGTTTACCAAGGCACACATGCTTTCTCCCGAAGGCAGTTGCAAGTTCGGAGATGCGTCGGCAAACGGTTTTGTGCGCAGCGAAGGCGCAGGCATCGTGGTGCTGAAAGCACTGGCGCGCGCTCTTGCCGACCGCGATCCGATCTATGCCGTCATTCGCGGCGGCGCCATGAACAACGACGGCCGCTCCAGCGGATTTATGGTGACCCCGAGCCGGGAGGGTCAGCGGCAGATGCTGAAGGCTGCCTGGAACTCGGCTGCTATCGCGCCCCAGGATCTTCGCTACATTGAAATGCACGGTACCGGCACCACGGTGGGCGATCCCGTTGAGGTGGAAGCGGTGGGTGCGGCGTTGTCGGATGCCGGGGTGCAGCAGCCTTGTCCCCTCGGCTCCATCAAGACCAACATTGGCCACACGGAAACTGCCGCGGGTGTCGCTGGGCTGATGAAGGTCGCACTGTCCTTGCAGCATCGCGTCGTGCCGCCCAGCCTTCATTTTCGAGTTCCCAATCCGCGCATCGCCTGGGAGCGATTGCCAGTGAGAATTGCGACCGAGCCCATCGACCTTTCCCGCGAGACTGGGCTGAATCTCGCTGGTGTCAGTTCTTTTGGATTGAGCGGGACCAATGTCCATCTGGTGCTGGAAGAAGCGCGGCAATCGAAGCCGGCATCTCAGGGTCACGGTCCCTATCTGTTGCCGCTTTCGGGCCGAAGTCCGGAAGCTCTGGACGATCTGCTGCAGGCGCACTTGCAACAGTTGCGCGCAGCGGGGCCGGAATATCCCATTCGCGATGTCTGTTATACCGCCAGCGTTCGCCGCAACCATCACGAGTATCGGGTTGTCATCATCGCGCAGGATCTGGCGCAGTTGGAAAAAAACCTGGCCGCTGCCATCGCCAGGGAGGATAGTGACGGCGTGATTTTTGGTCGGGCTGGAGCCGGTCAACAATCCACGGTTTTCGTCGCTCCAGGCCAGGGTTCGCAGTGGCTGGGAATGGCCACCGAACTGTTTCAATCTGATCTGGTCTTTCGCCGAGCTTTCGAAGAATGCGACGCTGCCATTCACGCGGAAACGGGTTGGAGCCTGGTGGATCGAGTCATCGGCGCGGAAGCCGCTGCGCAGATGACGCAAATCGATGTCATTCAGCCATCCCTTTTCGCCATGAGCGTCGCGTTGGCGGCCATGTGGCAATCCTGGGGAATTGCGCCGGATGCGGTCGTCGGTCACAGCATGGGCGAGGTTGCGGCGGCATACATTGCCGGTGTGCTCAATTTGAAGGACGTGGTGGCGATCATCTGCCATCGCAGTCGACTGATGAAAACGCTCAGCAATGGCGGCAGCATGGCCACGGTGGAGCTGCCGATGGTCGAAGTCGAATCGCTGCTGCAGTCTGTAGAAAATATTTCTGTGGCGGCCAGCAATGGTCCTCATACGACCGTCATCTCCGGCGACGCCGCAGCCATTGAGCAACTGCTGCGTGAGCTGACCGCCAAGGAAATTTATTGTCGCCAGATCAAGGTGGACGTTGCCTCCCACAGCGCCCAGGTGGATCCAATTCTGGATTCGCTGCGGGCTTCACTGGCAGACATCCGCCCGCAGGCCGCCCGCATTCCGATGCTATCGACTGTGACTGGAAAATATGCGGCGGCTGGGGATGTATCGGGCGAGATTGCGGTCCACATGGATGCAGAGTACTGGGTCCAGAATCTGCGCCGCAGTGTCCTGTTTGCTCCTGCGATCCAAAAACTATGTGCGGGCGGAAAGGATACATTCATTGAACTGAGCCCGCATCCGATTTTGCTTCCCTCCATCGAGGCATCAGCACGGGAGGTTCAGCCGCGTGCTCTGGCTGTCCCATCGTTGCGAAGGGAAAAGCCAGCCCTTGCCAGCATGCTTGCAGCACTGGGGACGCTCTATGCAGCGGGAAGAAAGATTGATTGGGAGCGGTTCTACCCTGAAGATGCTCGTTGTGTGAGCTTGCCTCAGTACCCGTTCCAGCGCGAACGTTGCTGGCCGGAGCCGGCAGATCCGAATCGTGCCAGGTTGCATGGTGCGGACTCGGAAACGCCCCTTCTCGGCCATCGATTCGAATCTTCGCTGGAGCCGAATGTACTGCTGTGGGAAGCGGATTTGCAAATTGCAAATCTTCCCTATCTGAACGATCATCGGGTGCTGCGGTCCGCTGTTTTTCCCGCCGCCGCCCATCTTGAGATGGCCCTTTCCGCGGCGAAGAGGATATTTCCTGATCAGGCATTTGAAGTCCGCAACGCAGTTTTTGTGAGCGCCGCGTATCTTCCGGATACAGGGAGTAGGACCTTTCAACTGGCCCTGACGCCGGACGGCAATGGTTCGTTTGCATTTGCCACGCGAAGTCGCGGCGATCAGGGGGAACCAGCCTGGCCGCTTCGCTCGCAGGGCATCCTGCATCGGGTTGCATCCGATGCAAGCGTTCCAGACGCCGTCTCTTTGGCGGAGCTGCAGCGCCGGTGTACTACTCATCGCGATGCGCAGGATCACTACGCCAGGACCGCGAAAAGCGGGTTGCAATATGGCCCGGCTTTCCAGCTGGTACAGGAGGCCTGGGTGGGCGACGGCGAGACTCTATGCCGCCTTCGGTCCGACGCGCAAGATGCGGCACGCGATGTGATTCATCCCACGATTCTCGATGCCTGTCTGCAGGCCATGGCGCACGTTCGGCCGCAACTCCAAGACTTCCGCGCCGAGGATACTTACCTTCCCGTTTCCATCGAACAGGTCTTCCTCCGTCGAGCCATCCCCAGCGGATGCGATCTGTTTTCCTACGCTCGGCTGACGAACGCAGATTCGAAACGCGGTACCTTCCGCACCGATCTGCAATTGCTGGACGCGGAGGGGAATGTCCTTGTTGACATTGCCGGAATGGAACTGCAGCGGGTTGCAAGAGAGGAGTCGGCTGATAAGACCGAGTCCCTCTACAGCCTGGACTGGATCCTGGAGCCGAGTGAAGGCCAACAGGCGAAAGCTGAAACCGCCGTTGCGATGCTGTCGAAATTGTCTCGGGAAAATTGGGTACTGTTTGCCGATGATGCTGGCATTGCAGCAGCGATGAAAGAAACATTGGAACTGGCTGGTGGGAAATGTACGACCGTGCGGCCCGGTCCACGATTCAACGTGGTTTCTGCCAACGAATTTGAAGTCAATCCGGCGGGCGGAAAAGATATGGATCAACTGTTCGAGGCGGTGAACCGTCGCAACGGTGCGCCCACGGCTGTGGTTCATCTGTGGAGCCTCTCTCGAGAATCTCGCCCATACAGTACGGAAAACCTGATGGCCGCTCAGGCGCTGGGAAGTCAGTCGATTCCGCAGATCGTGCAAGCGATCGGCCGCGCGGACTGGCAACAATTGCCGCGTTTGTGGTTGGTAACCAACGGATCTGTGGCCGCTGGAAACATGATCGAACCGCTGCGAGTTGAAAACGCACCGCTCTGGGGAATTGGACGCAGCATCGCCCGCGAGCACCCGGAACTGAGCCCCTCACTGGTGGATCTCAGTGGGAATCTTCATGTGGCCGAGGCGCGGGCACTTGCGTTGTGCATCTGTAGCAACGGAAATGAAGACCGCATCGCATTGCGTGAACACTCGACCTATGTGGCGCGCATTGTTCCTTTCGCAGCGACGGTACCGGCGGTCGAGCCAAGACCTCTTGCTGACGGCGAGCCCTATCGCATCGAGATTCTGTCGACTGGCATTCTGGACAATCTCTCCTTGCGTGCCTGCGCAGTGCCGCAACCGAAGCCCGGAGAGGTCACGATTGAAGTGATGGCGGCTGGGATGAACTTCATCGACGTAACCAAGGTGATGGGAATCTATCCCGGACTTGATCCGGCCGAACCCGTTCAGCTGGGGATTGAATGCGCCGGACGAATTACGGCGGTGGGCGATGGCGTTCACGGGTTTCACATTGGGGATGAAGTTCTCGCCATCACGCCTTCCATGCGAACCACGGCGCTGATGTCTTCCTCCGTCTCGCTGCCGGCGAACATGGTGCTGAGAAAACCGACCCATCTCAACATCGAGCAGGCCGCGACCACCCCGATTGCTTTCTTGACTGCCTATTATTCCCTGGTGGAGCTGGCCCACATACAGCGGGACGAATGGGTCCTGATCCATGCAGCCGCTGGAGGTGTCGGCCTTGCCGCGATCGAAATCGCCAAGTGGGCAGGTGCCAATGTCATCGCCACTGTTGGGTCCAGTGAAAAAGAAGAGTACGTGCGGTCGCTCGGGATTCGTCATGTATTCAATTCGCGGTCGCTGAGTTTTGCTGTCGGCGTGATGGAGGCCACTGGGGGACGCGGCGTCGATATCGTTCTCAATTCCCTGACTGGAGAACTGCAGTCCAAGGGCCTCGAAGTCCTCGCGCCCTATGGCAGATTTATTGAGTTGGGCAAGCGAGATATTTATGACGATCGGCCCATCGGCCTGAAGGTGTTTCGCAAGAACTTGTCGTTTCATGCGGTCGATCTGGCGGCTGCGATTGAAGAGAGACGACCCTATATTGCTGCATTGTTCCGCACCGTGGTGCAGCACATCGAAGACGGCGCGTGGCGTCCGCTTCCAGTGCAAACATTTTCTTCGTCCGATCCAAGCGCGCCCTTTCACTTTATGGCGCAGGCGCGGCATGTGGGAAAGATTGCCATTCGCATGGATCGCGATGTCCTGGTGCTGCCGTCGTCCGAGTCGAACGGAGCCAATGCGCATAAGTTGTTTTCGTCGAACGCAACCTATCTGATCACCGGAGGCCTGGGAGGAGTAGCGCTGACGGTGGCGGAGTGGATGGCACAAAATGGAGCCGGCCATCTGGTGCTGCTATCGCGGCGCGTGCCTTCGACGGAGTCACTGCAGGCGATTCGCAGAATGGAAGAGAGCGGTGCAATTGTATTCCCAATTCGCGCAGACGTGACCCGCGCCGCCGACATTGCCACGGTACTAGACGCAATTCACACCACCATGCCGCCGCTGAAAGGAATCATGCACACCGCCGCGGTAGTGGATGATGCCCTGGTCAAGGATCTTTCGCCCGGCCGTTTTGTTCCGGTCATGATGCCGAAGATTGTAGGCGCATGGAATCTGCATGAATCGACACTGCAGGAGGACTTGGATTTCTTCGTCCTCTTCTCCTCGATCGGCGCCGTACATCCCCAGCCGGGCATGGGCAGCTACGCAGCCGCAAATGCATTTCTCGATGCCTTCTCCTACTATCGACGCTCGCTCGGGCGGCCGGCAATTACGGTGAACTGGGGTGGTTGGGACCAGATTGGATTGGCTCGCGCCGCAGGCACGGGACGGAGTATTGACGGCTACATGCAGGAGGGCATGCGAGTGTTTTCCGGCGAAGAAGCCTGCGCCCTGCTTCGACGCGCGCTGGAAAGCAACCCGGCGCAGGTGATCGCTGTGCCCATCGATGCCAGCCAGTTTGCCGAGTTCCACGGACTCGACAAGATTCCGCCCGCGTTTTCCGGTCTCGTGTCGCGAACCTCGAACACGGATGTTGCCTCCAGCCGGTCCGAGATTGTGAATTCGTTAACTGAAGCCGATTCAATCCAGCAGCGCCAGGAACTGCTCGAATCCTATTTGCAAGAGGTTTTAGGCAAGGTACTCAAGCTGGCCACTCGAAAGATCGACCGAGAACGTCCGCTTGGAAGCATGGGTCTTGATTCGCTGATGAGTCTTGAATTTGTGCGACGGCTCAGCAACGCTCTTCAGATTGCCGTCCCCGCTACGGTGGTTTTTAATTATCCGACAATTCAACAGTTGGCCCTCCATTTACTCCGCCGACTGCAGTTGGTTTCGAGCGATGAACTACATCCCGACAAGGCGGTGCACGCAGCTGCACTGGGAAGTAAAGATGGCCGGGTGCATACCCTCGCCGACGGTCTGACGGAAGAGGACGCGCTGCAAGCCCTGGTCAGCGGCGGAGAAAGGATCTCGTAATGCGGGAGACGGGCACGCCGCGGATCTCTCCGGCAAGATTGGCGCTTGCAGTTCGGCGGCTTCGGGCCGAGAAGGAAGATCTGCGTCTGATTGCGTCCGATCCAATCGCCATCATCGGAATGGGATGCCGCTTTCCCGGCGACATCCACTCTCCGCAACAATTTTGGACGGCCATGAAAGAAGGGCGCGATGGCATCGGCGAAGTTCCCGCCGGCCGATGGAAAGACAGTGCTTCGCTTCCGCAGCAGCTACGACGCGGTGGCTACGTATCGAATGTCGACCAGTTCGATGCCGCATTCTTTGGAATTTCGCCGCGCGAAGCCCAGTTGATGGATCCCCAGCACCGATTGTTGTTGGAGGTTGCGTGGGAGGGACTCTGGGATGCAGGCATCGATCCGCTCAGTCTGGCAGGAACCGATGCAGGCGCGTTCATCGCGATT
>JAJYBW010000188.1 GCA_021778815.1 Acidobacteriota bacterium
GAGAGCCAACGTACACGCCGATCAGCCGAAGTTGCCGCATAAGTACCGAAGTAACTTCAAACCTTTCTTCTGAACTACTAAGTATCCCAATTTGCGCGATCGTGCCGCCCACGCGCGCGGCTTTCATCGACTCTCTCAGCGTTCCGGACCCTCCAACTTCCACAATGACGTCCGCACCTTCGCCAGAAGTTTGTTTCTTGACCCAGCTGGACCATTCAGGGTTGTCTTTGTAGTTGAGACCTTCATCCAGACCCAGGTTTTTAGCACGCTCGAGTTTTTCGTCGCTGCTGGAGGTGCCAAGCACGCGCGCTCCGACTAACTTTGCAAACTGCAACGCAAAGATTGAAACTCCGCCAGTCCCTTGAATGACAATTGTGTCGCCGGGTTTTGTGCTTGCGACATTGAATAAAGCATTCCATGCAGTCAGCGCAGCGCATGGTAATGTCGCGGCTTCTTCATACGTGAGGTGAGCAGGGAAGCGACACACGCCGTGTTCCGGCAGCGCAACGTAGTCCGCAAGCATGCCATCGATATCACCGCCGAGTCCTCCCCGCGATTTTTCCAGTGATGGACCACCGTCCTGCCAGTTCTGCAGAAATAATCCAACAACGCGATCACCGGGGTTGAAGCGAGTCACGCCGGCTCCTACGGCGACCACTTCGCCGGCCCCATCGGAGAGGGGAATGCGCGGCATCTTCAGTTTGGGATCGTAATGGCCGCGACCCATCAACAGATCGCGATAGTTTAACGATGTCGCGTGGACGCGAATCAGCACCATTCCATCGCCGCATACCGGCGTCGGCAGTTCGACAAGTCGCAAATGTTCGAGTCCGAATTGCGTAATTTGAAACGCGCGCATGCAACACTCCTGAGCAGTTTGTGTATTCGGCTACAGTCTCTATTCAAGCAGAAGCGCATTTGGTGAGTGTGATTCCCTCATTAATCCGCTACTCTGTATATATGGCGCGAGGATGGGAAAGTAAATCGGTCGAAGAGCAGTTAGAGCAGCAAGCGGAACAAAGAGAACAGGCAGCGAAGGTTGCTTCCAAGGATGTAGTGCAGGCGGCCGGTGCAGAACAGGCACGAGCACGCCAGATGCTGCATCTTAAGCGCGAGAGGATTCTGTCAGAGAAGACAAGTCATCCGGTTCGGCGCTCCGCATTGCAAGCTGCGTTGAAAGACATTGACGCGCAATTGCTAAAGCTGGGATAAACGCTGTACACCTAGCTGGTCCGGCGATTGAAAAGCAGCGAATTCGCCTGGTCCACGCTGGTCAACAGGACCTGCGCAATGTTGACGTGGGCAGGCCGCGTGACAGCCCAAAGGATGGCATCCGCAACATCTTCCGCCTGCAGTGGCGTCAACCCCTGGTAGACCTTGGCGGCGCGACCCTCATCTCCGTGAAAGCGAACCTTGCTGAATTCTGTCTCGACCATGCCTGGGTCGATGGTTGTCACCCGCACTGGCGTTCCCAACAGGTCTTCGCGCAATCCTTCCGAAATGCGATTCTCAGCGGCCTTCGTTGCGCAATAGACGGCTCCGTTGGGGTAGGTCATGTGGCCCGCAGTTGAACCGAGATTGACGACGTGGCCCGCGCCGCGCCGCACCATTCCAGGAACCACCGCGCGCGTGACATAGAGCAACCCCTTGACGTTGGTGTCGATCATCTCTTCCCAATCATCGATCTTTCCTTCGTAGACTTTTTCCAAGCCCCTGCTGAGCCCCGCATTGTTGATGAGAATATCGATCGCCTGCCAGGACGACGGCAATCCATCGACGATCGTTTGAACCTGTTTCTTATCGCGCACATCGAGCGCGACCGTATGGACATCCTCGGCCCCTGCGGCTCGTAGATCAATGACCATGTCTTGCAGACGGTCGTTTCGTCGCGCGGCCAAGAGCAATCGCGCACCGGCCCTAGCAAAGCTTGTGGCACAGGCGGCCCCAATGCCAGAGCTGGCGCCGGTAATGAAGGCAATTTTTCCGCGAAGCGGTCGATCGGTCGTTGTTGTGCGGGATGTGGTGGACATACATCTCCTAGGAAGGTTTAAATTTTGAAGCCTGTTCCGCCATGCGATATTGTCCAACGGCCCAATCTGTTTTCCCCAGCCCGTGTCGAATCGCAACGTCGAATTGTTCCTGCAAATATTCCGCCAGGCCGAGTCGCACTTCAGCGGACTGCGTGGCTTCGCGAAACAATCGTATATCTTTTTCGCCCAGCAAGACTGTGGCCCCCGGATGCTCGGGAGGATGCAGCATCACGCGACCATAGTTCAGGTAGAACGGCGATTGAAACAACGCTTCGTTGACTGTTTCCAGGAACAGCTCCGGATCGATGCCTTCTGCCTTGGCAAAAACGAAAGCCTCGCTGAGCGTCTGCACCATCGCACTGATCATGAAATTGCCACCCAGCTTGAATGCATGTGCTTGCGGCGGTTCATTCCCGACAATCGTCACTCCGCGCCCGATTGCGTCCAGAATGGCGCGAACATATTCGAGCGTGGAATCATCGCCGCCGGCCACAACCCACAATCGACCTTGCACGGCGACATTCGGGCGCCCAAATACCGGAGCGGCAACGTAGCGTTGCCCCGCGGCTGCATGACTTTCCATCAATCGCCGCGACAGCGCAACACTGAGGGTGCCTAGAGCCATGTGGATGGCATTGGGTCGTAGTGCCGCGAGAAGTCCCTCGGGGCCGAATGCGACAGCTTCCGTCGCTTCGTCGTTGGCCAGCATGGTGCAAACCACGTCGCATTCTTCGACGGCTGCGCGGACGGAAGGAGCCAGGGTCGCCGACGAAATTCCCAGTTCCGGCAATGATTTTGGCGACCGGTTCCAGGCTGAGACGGTGTGTCCTGCCTGCAAGAGCCGGCCGACAACGGCAACACCCATTTTTCCGAGACCGAGAAACGCGATTTTCATGTAAGTAGGGATGCGGTGACCGAACGGATTGCCGCTGAAGAAACAGTGTAACTTCGACGGTCGGTTGCTGGCCCGTAACGGTGAGAAGATATGTAAACTGGCAAGCTATGAAAAAATTGCTATATAGCGGGAAAACTATCTTGACGTACCCAATTTACCGCAGTACCGTTGACATGAGAATGGTATCGTTCGCTTTCGAAAAGCATCCTTGCCTTTCGACGGAGGAGCAGCGAGGATCCAGTCTTCTGCTTTGCTCGCCTAGGGAGTTTGACGAACACATGTCATCCTCTTGACTGGCTTGTGCGTCTGGCGAGAGCGTCACCGATCCACCAATATTGAACAGCTAGCGGGACGGGAATGACAGACTTTTTCTGGACTGTGAAAGTTGATTGAGGAAAATAATGACACAGAACGGCGACGTTCAGCAGTACCAGGTAGAGAAGCTAAAAATTGAAATTCACCCCACGCGAGAAGCGGCCGCCGCCGCCGCCGCGCAGTCCGCAGCAAGTTCGCTGAAACAACTCGCCGACGCCAGAGCCGAGTTCGCCGTCATCTTCGCGACAGGCGCTTCGCAACTCGACACATTGCAGGCACTAACGCAAACTCCGGGGCTGCCTTGGGCGCAAATTCGTGGCTTCCACATGGACGAGTACGTTGGATTGAGCCCCGATCACCCGGCATCCTTTCGGCGTTACCTGCGCGACAATCTGGCGCGAAAAGTGCACATGAAAGAATTCTTCGAGATTGACGGGACTGCGTCCGATCCGGAGCAGGCCTGCAAGGAGTATGCGGCGCTGCTACGTGCGGCGAATCCGCAATTGTGTTTGCTCGGCATCGGTGAAAACGGACACCTCGCATTCAACGATCCCGGGGTTGCGGATTTCAACGATCCGCTGGATGTGAAGGTCGTGCAGTTGGACACCATGTGTCGTCAGCAACAGGCTGCGGAAGGTTGGTTCGGCAATCTCGAGGACGTGCCGGAACGTGCCATGACCATCACGATTCCGGCGCTGTTTCGGGTGCCGAAGCTGATCGCTTCTGTCCCGGGGCCGCGGAAAGCGGCCATTATTCGTCGCACGCTGGAGGATGCTATTTCGACGGCCTGCCCGGCGACCCTGCTGCGCACCCATCCCAACGCCACGGTATACCTGGATAGGGAATCGTCTGCCCAGGTGATGGATCTGTTGCAGTCGATGGCGGTTGGCAAAATCTAGGTTCAACTTCGAACGAAAATCTTTGCACCTGGGGGAGACTCGATGGCCGAGAAGACACGGGAAGGGATCGATCGCCGCACCTTTGTGAAACAAGCTGGAGTCGCCGCGCTGGCGGCAGGGATGGATGCGCGCTCGTACGCTCGTGTTTTGGGCGCGAATGATCGCATTCGGCTTGGTCAGCTTGGCTGCGGACAGCGCAGTGAAGGCCACGTTCATATGACGCACCTGGCGTCGAAACGAATGCCGGTGGAAACGGTTGCCGTCTGCGATCTTTGGACCCTGGCCCGCGAGCAGCGTGCCGCACAAGTCAAGAAGGTTTTCAACCTTGACCCGCAGATGTTCAAGTACTCAGAGGAGATGCTGGCGCGCCCGGACATCGACGGGGTGATGATTGCCACTGGCGACTTTCAGCACGCAAAGTTGTGTACTGAGGTTGTTCGTGCCGGCAAGGATTGCTACGTCGAGAAGCCGTTTGCGAATGTGCTTTCGGAAGCCAAAGAAGCCCGCGACGCTATCAAGGCGTCCAAGCAGGTCGTTCAAATGGGATCGCAGCATCGCACCCAACCCTATCAACTTGCGGTGCGGGATATCGTTCGCTCGGGACGAATCGGCAAGATCGTCCACATTGAGCAGGAGTGGAACGTCAACGAAGAACGCTGGCGTTTTGTGCCGAATGATATTGGCGAGACGGTTCAGATGGATCAGGACCGCAACATGGAGTGGAAGAAGTGGATGCAGGATCGCCAATCCAAATTGCGTGAAGAAGACACAGATTGGAAGCGATGGCTGCTCGGCAAGCCGTACCAACCCTTCGATCCGCATGTCTACCTGGAGTTTCGCCTCTATAAGGATTATTCCTCCGGCATCTTCGACCAGTGGTTGAGCCACGGCAGCGATTTGGTGCATCTCTGGACGGACGAGAGCTATCCGGAAAGTGTGGTCGCGAACGGCGGCATCTATGCCTGGCCCGACGGCCGGCAAAATCCGGACACGGTGGTTGCCGCAATCACCTATCCCAAGGGGTTTCTGTATACGTACAAAACCACGTTCGGCAACAGCTATCGCAGCTTCTCGCGGATTCAAGGGCGCGACGGCACCATCGCGAATTACGGCGGAGAAGGGGCCTCGTTCTTTGTCGTGAGCAAAGAAGGCGGCCGACATGAAATGGATGGCTCCGTCAATTATTCGAAGCTCCCCATTGTGCCTCCGGCGCGCGAGCAGGAAGAGATTGTGCATGTACCGGGAGCACCGCCGCCCGACTCCCGGGGGCCGGACGACGACGACGCGCATCACGTGATGAACTGGCTGACGGCCATGCAGACCCGCAAGCAGCCCGACGCGAATGTGGATCACGGTTTCTCGCACGCCATTGTGGTGATCATGGCGGCGCATTCTTATTGGAGTGGGAAAAAACTCTACTGGGATCCTAAGAACGAGGAAATTCTCGATCATCCCGTCGAGGTGTGATCGCAACCCCCGATACAGTTGGACGAGTGAGCAAGGACGCATAATCGAATGGAAGGATGGCCAGCGTGAAAAGACTTGCGATGTCCCTCGTGTTGCTTCTGGCGGTGGCTGGATGCAATAAACCTCAGGCGCCGAAACCCTCGACTTCCTCCTCCGCCGCAGCGGCGTCTACTGCGGTCAGCGGGCCGTTTACTGCGCAGGAACTACCTCAGTTCGCCGCGCTTGATCCGATCGATACACACACACATGCATTTCAGGATGCGCCTGCGTTGTATGCGATGCTCAAGCGACTGAACCTGCATACGCTCGACATCACCCTGGTGGATGACTTCGATCCGGAACTGAAAAACCTGACCAAAGAACGTAAGGATGCGTGGACGGTTGTGCATCACAGCGAAGGATATATCGCGATGTGCAGCACCTTTGATCCATTCAAGTACAACCAGCCGGGTTTCGCCGCAACCGCGAATCGCATCCTCAACGAAGATTTTTCGCACGGGGCAGTGGCGGTCAAGATCTGGAAAAATGTCGGCATGGAGATCAAGGACGCGAAGGGAAATTACATCATGCCCGACAACCCCGTTTTTGAGCCGATCTTCAAGAACATCGCAGCCCACAATAAGACGTTGGTTGCGCACTTAGCCGACCCCAATACGATTTGGGAAGCGCCCAATCCCAAGGCGGCCGACTACGATTACTACACCCAGCATCCTGAGCTTTACATGTATTCCAAGCCAGGAGCGCCATCGAAGGCCGCAATTCTGGTGGCACGCGATCACGTGCTGGAAGCGAATCCGAAACTGCGAGTGGTGGGCGCGCACCTGGGCAGCATGGAAGCCGATTTCCACCAACTTGCGCAGCACCTCGACAAATATCCGAACTTTGCGGTGGATCTTGCCGCGCGTATGCCCTATGTCGAGATGCAACCGCGAGCGGATCTGATCGCCTTCATCACCAAATATCAGGACCGCTTGATCTATGCGACCGACAACGAATTCAATCCCGACAGCAACCCGCAAGGCGCAATGAAAGAGTGGGAAGACCGGTACGCGAATGACTGGCGCTTCTTTGCCACAAACGACGTGGTCGAGTACAGCGGTCAC
>JAJYBW010000189.1 GCA_021778815.1 Acidobacteriota bacterium
GTGCGCGATGTGTTTTTCAACACCGCCCAGGTGCTCGAAATCAACGATCAAACCAGCGGTCTCGGCATCGTCCTGACCCAGACGCGCCTGCGCGGGATTCTGCGCGGCAATTCTGCCGGCCAAACGGAAATCATCGACATTCTTCCGGATGAACGCATTCAAACCGGCGAGCAAGTGATCACCAGCGGCGGCGATAGCGTGTATCCCTCCGGGCTGCCGGTCGGCACCGTGGAGCGCGTAGTCAATGATCCCGAGCGCAATCCCTACGTGGCCGTTATTGTTCGTCCCGCGGTGAACCTGTCGCGGTTGGATGAGGTGCTGGTGATCACGCAAACACAAAACACCATGCCGGCCAGCATGCAGCAGGATATTGCCACCAGCGAGCAGAAGGCTGCCGACATTCTGGCGCAGCGGCTGCCGAGTGTGCCTCCGCCCGCAACCGTCGGTCCGGATGGCAAACCGATCAACGCCAATTCGCCGCCGCCCCCGGTTCGTCCCCCGGCTTCGCTGCATCCGGATCAGTTCACTCCGGATGCGACTCCGCCCGCCTCGTCTCTGACTCCGGGGGCCACTTATCCCGCCCAGGTTTACCCCGCGCAAGCGCCTCCAGTGGCCACGGGACACGCGAACACCCCCGCCTCACCGGCGTCGAAGCCCGCGATACCCCAGTCCAAGCCGGCCACTTTGCAGCCGAAAGCTACGACGACTCCCTCCAGGCCAGCCAAGCGTGGCAACCCCGCCGCGCCGGCAAGCACGACCGAGCATCCGAAAGCGGTACAGCACCCGGCCGCTTCCCCCCAGGCAACCACGACACAGGAGCCGCAGAACTAATGGCCCTTCTGCCCCAGCGCTCGCGTCGAGAGATGGAAGAACACCGCTTCCATCCGGTCGTCCTGATTCTCGTTCCGCTGATTGCCATCTTTTTGCAGGCCTACATTCCGCTGCGTTTTCCGTCCTTCAACGTTCTCAATCTGCCGGCCTTAGTGGTCATTTATTTTTCCGTCTCGCGCCGTAATCCCATCGGCGGTACGCTGCTCGGCATGGTCATCGGCATCCTTCAAGACGCCATGACGCACCTGCCTCTCGGCATCAACGGCATCATCGATTGCATTCTTGGCTATCTCGCGGCCTCCATCGGCCTGCGCATCGATGTCGATAATCCCGGCACCCGGCTGATTATGAATTTCAGTTTCATCCTACTGGCCAGCACCCTGCACGTGTTGATCCTGCGGCGGCTGATTGGCATTCATGAGCACTGGTATGGACTGCACGACCTGGTTCGCGCGCTGGTCAACGCACTGGTGGGGGTAGCCCTTTTTGCACTGTTTGACCGCCTTCGCCAGCGCGAATAACGCGGTGAATCGGGAGTATCCTAGAGGCAATCCTTCCCCATGGCTGGCACATATAACAAAGACGATCGAATTCCCACGATCAAGCTGACGGTGATGCAGTACATCATCGCGGCGATCCTGGTGATTCTTGTCTCCGGCCTGTGGCGATTGCAAGTGCTGGGCGCGCAAAACTATCGCGCGCTCGCGGAAGCGAATCGCATTCGCAAGGTTCCCATCCTGGCCCCGCGCGGAAAAATCTACGATCGCGATGGCCGACTGCTGGTCGACAATTATCCCTCCGTCACCTGCTTCCTGGTTCCAGAGCAGGCCCGCAATCTTGACGCCGATTTGCCCCTGATCGCGGATGGATTGCACATGCAGATCGACCAGTTGCAGGCGATCCTGCTGCGCTATCGCCATCAACCCAAATATCAACCCATCCCGCTGCGGCAGGACATCGCGCCGGACGAGCAGGCCTTCATCGCCGCCCATGCCAATGAGTTGCCGGAGTTGGAAACCATTGAGGAGCAGCGGCGGCTTTATCCCAGCAATGGATTTGCAGCACACCTGATCGGTTACGTCGGCGAAGTTTCCGAAGACATGCTCGACGATCCTCGCTATGCCTTCTATCAACCTGGCGATGTTGTTGGCCGCTCCGGTGTTGAGGAGTCGTACGATCCGGTCCTGCGCGGTCAGGATGGTTCTCGCGACGTGATCGTCGATAGCCATGGACGCGAACTTGGTGCGCTCGGCATCGAGCCCGCAACGCCGGGAAAATCCATTAAGCTCACCATCGATCTCGATGTGCAGAAAGCTGCGGAAGAGGCGTTAGGCCCGCGCCAGGGTGCGATTATCGCCATCGATCCGCGCAGCGGCGAAGTGCTCGCCATGGTCAGCCATCCGACCTTCGATCCCAATCAGTTTGCCATCCGCATCCATCGCAACGAGTGGAACAAGCTCATCACGGATCCTGATCATCCGCTGATGAACAAAGCTATCCAGGCCCAGCTCGCTCCCGGTTCGACCTTCAAAATTATTGAAGCCATAGCCGGCCTGCAGGAAGGCATCGCCGAAGACCTGAAAGTTGATTGTCACGGCGGCGCCGTTTTCTACGGACGCTATTTCAAGTGCTGGATCACGGCTCGCCATACTTCGCACGGCATCACCGACATCACCAAGGGCATTTATCAGTCCTGCGATGTTTTCTTCTACACGCTCGCGGAAAAAATGGGCATCGACATGATCGCGAAGTGGGCGCACATGTTCGGCCTGGGCCAAAAGACCGGCATCGATCTGCCGAATGAAGCGGCTGGGATCGTGCCCTCGCCGGAATGGAAGATGCGAAATTACCACCAGAAGTGGTTTGCCGGTGAAACCATCTCGGTCGGAATCGGTCAGGGTGCGCTGGCCGTCACTCCCATCCAACTCGTGCGCGCTCTGGCGGGAATCGGCTCCGGCGGTGTTCTCAAACGCCCTCATGTTGTCTTTCCGGATGAAGTACCTGCGGATTTGAAGGAATATTACAGGGATCAGTTTCCCGGCTCCGGCGATCAAAATATCCACATCGACCCTGCCAATTGGCAAACCGTGACCGACGCCATGGCTCAGGTCGTCACGTTTGCGGGAACCGCCGGCTTCGCACAATTGCAGGGCATCGACTTTGCCGGCAAAACCGGCAGCGCCCAGATCGTCAGCAACGCCTATAAAGCGTCTGTCGGCGGCGGCGCAAAGCTGAACGATACCGCCTGGTTTGTCGGCATGTCGCCGCGCAGAAACCCGGAAATTGCGGTTGTCGTGATGTGGCAGAACGGTTCCGAAGGATATTTCAGCGCGCGTCTTGCGGCCCGCGTTATCGAGGCCTATGTGGACAAAGAGCGCCTTCGCGACCACAACCTGATGCAGGTCGCCGCCAAGGCAAATCCCGAAGCGGTCAAACCTGCGTCGCCCGTGCCCGCCGCGCCCGCGAAGGACAAATCTGCGCCCGAGACTGCCAAGCCAAAATCTGTAGGTAAGCTGCATCATCCTCGCGTCGCAGGCGCTCCTCCGACGGAAATGGCCGCGCTCTGGACCAGCAACCTCGCCCATCCGGCGGACCCGCAGGCGAAGCAACTTCCTCCGCGCATCAGCGCAGCCTTTTCCATGCCCAAAGGCAAAACCCTGCAGGCCGGAACATTTCTCCTTCCGCCTCCTCCGCAAGGAAAAGCCAGTCGTGTGCCATAGTGAGAATCGTCAGCCTGAGTGCGGCGAAGGATCTCTGTATCTTATGAGGAACGTGATGCAAAGATCCTTCGCTTCGCTCAGAATGACGAGCTATAAAATTTGAACTGACCTAGCCATGCGTAGATTTCTTTCCTATCGCGATTTCGACTGGACCCTGATGGCGTTTGTAGTGGCGCTGTCGGTGATCAGCGTATTGGAAATCTATAGCGCCACGCTGCACACAAAGTTTGTCCACTTCGATGAAAAGCAGATGCTGTGGCTGGCCGGCGGCTTTGTCAGCATGTTTATTCTGTCGCTCATCGATTACCACATCCTGCTCGATATCGCGGTGTGGGCCTATGGATTCTGCCTGGTCTCGCTGGTCGCGGTCCTGGCCGTTGGCACCAAAGTGTTGGGCGCGCGGCGCTGGATCCACCTGCCCGGCGGCATTCACTTTCAGCCATCGGAGTGGGTCAAGCTTATTCTTATCGTCGTGCTGGCTCGATTTTTCTCGAACCTCAGCGGCCGCGACCTCACATGGAAAGACATCTTCAAGGCGATGGCTCTCGTCGGTCTTCCCATGCTGCTGGTACTCAAGCAGCCCGATCTTGGAACCGCCCTCACCTATGCCCCAGTGCTGCTGGTCGGGTTATTTCTCGGGGGGATTCGCTTCAAACATGCGGCGATCCTGTGCATTGCCGCCTCGCTGGCGCTGGTGCCCGCCTGGTACAAGGTGCTGAAGCCCTACCAGAAGCAGCGGCTCACCAGCTTCATGTCGCCGGATAACGATCCCCGCGGCAGCGGCTACCAGATTCGCCAATCCCTGATCGCCGTCGGTTCCGGCGGCATCTGGGGACAGGGGGCGGAGAAGGGAACTCAGACCCAGGGCGACTTCCTCCCCATTCCCTATACCGACTTCATCTTTGCCGCGTTTTGCGAGGAGCACGGATTGGCGGGAGCCATCTTCGTCCTGCTGTTATACTTCTTGTTGTTGATGCGTTTGGTCCAAAACGCTCAAACCGCCGCTGACCTGCCCGGCACTTTGATTATTATGGGGGTCGTGGCCGTCCTGATTTTTCAGATCGCGGTCAATGTGGGCATGGTCATCGGCTTTATGCCGGTCACCGGTATACCGTTGCCCTTAATGAGTTATGGTGGCTCATCGGTTTTATTTACGTTCCTGGCCCTTGGCATCGTCATGAACATCCGCATGAGTCGCTTTGTTAATTAGCACTACCCTCTGGCGCATCCGCAGGCCGCGTCAGGGTTTTTTAGATGTACGCATCCGCTCGCTGCATCGGAAGGTCCGGTGGCATGGATGCGAATAGAAGTTTTTCTCGGTCAGGCAGATTCCAACCGAGACCAGGCAGGTTCGATCGAATGCACGCAGTTACCGTAATTGGACTGGAAACGGCCCCACCCTACAACAGGGAAGCAGTGGCCACAAAGTCCTTGTGTGCCGTTCTTTCACGTCGCAGTCAAGATTCTTCGCTTCCACCGCCATCCCGCCTCCGCGGGACATTTCCACTCTGGCCAAAAGCAAGTTTCACGTCCGCCGCGTCTTCAGAACAATCCCTCGATTCAACCGCTCTCGTCCCGGTCGTCGCGCTCGGTACTCCATAGCGCGCTGAAATCTGCCTCTCCATACCCCCGAGTCCGCCGCCTGCAATGGCATCGGACTGGAATGAGGCAGCATGACAAAAGAAATTTATATTTCCAGCACCCCCCACGAAACCCGCCTTGCGGTTGTCGAAGACGACCAGCTCGCTGAAATCTACTACGAGCGCGAGAACGAATACACCCTCGCCGGCTCCATCTACAAAGGCAAAGTCACCCGCGTCCTTCCTGGCATGCAGTCGGCCTTTGTCGATATTGGTTTGGAGCGCGATGCGTTCCTCTACGTCACCGACTTTGCCGAAGAGCAGGAAGATGGCGAAGAGTATGTTTCTCTCGCGCCGGGAACTCGCGGCCAGGCACGCTTGCCCAATGGCCATTCCAATGGCGGCCGCAACGCAAGCGATAACGGGCCCCAGGCTGCTGGCGAGGATTCTGCATCCCGCGGTTCCAATGAAAGACGGCCGGCAGGGAATCAGCCTGCGCGCGAAGCCCCCGGGTCATCCGCAAGTGCATCCGGCGAGGACGATGGCCAGGGTGGACGCCGCTGGCGCGGTCGCCGCGGTCGTCGCCGTGGTCGCGGAGGTTCTGGCGGTTCAGGCAGCCATGACCGGTCGCCTTCCACTGGCCAGCCCGCAGCCACCGAGTCGCACTCGGACAACCACGCCGAAACGATGGAGTTTGCCGTCGAGTCTGCTCCCAGCGATAACGAATTTCAGATGGAGCCGCAGAACTTTACGCCGCCATCCGCTCCGCCTCAGCAGGAGCGTTTCCAGCCCGCGCCCTCCCGCCCCGAGCCGGTGCCCTTTGTCCTTCCCGGTGAATCACTCTCAAAATATCGTCGCGGGGATGCCAGCGCGCCTACGGCTACCGCGCAACAGAAGGAAACCCCTGCGCCTACGCCAAAATCGACCTTCCAGCCCTCTACCATGGTGACAGGACCGTTGGTCGCATGGGATGGCAGCGGAGTGCTTCCCGGCGAATCTCTCTCTCGCCACAAGCGTTCGCGCGAAACGTCGCAAGTGGAAAGCTTCTCCTCGCCTGCAGCCGAGGTCGGCCCGATCGTCGAAGAGACCCCCGCGCCCGCGCCTGTCGCCGAAACCCACGCTGCTGTCGATGACACTCCGTTGCCCGTTTTCGAGCAGGAGGAGCCCTCGCTGGTGCAGCACCAAACCATCCTCGAAGAGCCATCCATCGTCCAGCATGCGATTGCACCCGAAGAGCCCTCGCTGGTGCAGCATGACTCCGCCGCCGCTGTCATCGCCGAAGCCGCGGAGATCGAAGCACCCGAGTTTGAGCCGTCCGAGGCATCAGCCTCCTATCGCTTCGATCCGACCACTCTCAGCGCCTATCGGCAAAGTGGCGTTGCCGAGCCGCCCGAGCCGGAAGTCGAGCCCGAGACAGAGTTCTTTGGCCAGGATTCCTTTGCGGAATCCACCGCGGAAGCCAGCTCCCAACCCGAGCCCTTCTTCGGCGAGGCCGCCTCGATCGTTCAACCTGCGCATTCCCATCCGTCTGAGCAAGCCTCTTCCCAGACTGAAATTGCGTCCGCCCACG
>JAJYBW010000190.1 GCA_021778815.1 Acidobacteriota bacterium
ACACGCCGAAATCCGGGCACATCGGTGGGTTTAGGGCAACGCTCACGAGCATTAGCTGCACAGCCAGGACGACGGGAGCGTTAGCAAATCGGACTATTATTCAGCCGTAGGTCCAAAGACCTGAAATGTATCGAATTTCAGTGGGTTGGCGCGCCCTAGAGGATTCGAACCTCTGACCTTTGGAATTGGAATCCTAAAACGATGCGTTATCGTACACTTCTTTACGCCTAAGTACATGATTGGCAATAACATTGCTATGTATCGAAATGTATCATGGCGGACCAGAGTGCAACACAATTACAGCAGGATTACAGCACAGCTTGTTTGCGCAGGAAAACGAGCCAATGTGCTTTTTCGGCTATCGCTGACGGGTAGACGCACACTATTCAGTGGCGGATTCTCGGCTATTCTGTTGAAAAACTCGCAAATCTTCTGAGCCAGTTTTTTCTCTGGTGTTGAATATGTTCGAATGTTGAAGCTGAAATCAGCACTAGGACTCGCAAGAAGTTTGCCACGGAGAGATCGGGGCTGCTCCACTATCCCCCGGTTGCCATAGAAGATAATTTGCCAGCGGTCCAGAGATTTTCTTGCCTCGAACGAAAAAGGGTTTTTCAACAGAATACGGCTATTGCAGCCGGTCGAGACATCCCCGAAACACGCCTGCTTTCTGTTCAGGAGCGGTCACTGATCCGGATCCGCTGCGGGGATCTGTCGAATCTTCAGCCGATTGCGTTCAAAGCAGGTCGAAGCCACCAGTCAATATCCAGAACGCTGACATCGGTCAGCCGCCGGGCGCTACTGCAAATCGTGTTCACTTTCACTTACCGAGGCGATTGAGCTAATCTTCTTGTACAACACTGGGGCTACAGCGGGGCCTGGTGTCCTCATCTGATAGACAATCGCTGCGAGGTACTTACGACTGAGAGCAGGAGGCTCTAGCGCATTACCATCTCTCGCGACGCAATTTCTTTGTCACCGGTGTTCAGTGATCTAGCAATCATAAGGATGCATTGCACCAAGTCACACCACAAGAAAAATAGGAAACGATGCCCGTGCACGCAAAAACGAGATTCTTCGTATTTCTGCTGACGTTGATCTGCTTCCCTATGCTAGCTTTTGCGGACACATTGTCCGATGGCATGGCCGCCTTTAAGGCCAAAAACTACAAAAGCGCTTTCGCGCTACTGCAACCGCTGGCCGAGCACGGCAATGCGATGGCACAGTACAGTCTCGGTTGGATGTATGCCAAAGGAGAAGGCGTACCAAGAAATGTCTCGGAAGCGGTGAAATGGTTCCACCAGGTAGCCGCGCTAGGGAACGCCAAGGCCCAGGCCATCCTCGGCTTTATGTACGAAAGAGGCCGGGGCGTACCTAAAGACAACACCAAGGCCGTGAAGTGGTACCGCAAGGCCGCCTCGCAAGGGGACGTGCTTGCCCAGTACAACCTCGGGTTCATGTACTTCCACGGCCAAGGGGTGGCGCAGAACTATATCGAGGCGCTGAAGTGGTTCCGCAAATCAGCCGATCAGGGAAATGCCAACGCCCAGACCGACCTCGGCGTAATGTACAGATATGGTCTAGGCGTGCCACAGAACGATGACGAGGCATCGAGCTGGCTACACAAGGCCGCTGAGCAGGGGAATACTTACGGCCGGAATAATCTACTGAGTTACGCGGCGAAGTCGGGCAACGTAGACGAGGTTAAACGGCTTCTGGCTGCCGGCGTGAATGTTAACGCGAGGGATGCCGAGGGTTTCACACCTCTCCTCGAGACGGCCTTTGCCGGAAACGTAGAAATGGCAAAAGTGCTGATTTCAGCGGGGGCGGATGTTAACGCCGAAAAAAATGGCGATACCCCTCTCTATGCTGCCGCGATGCACAACTCCAAGAATCTAGCGGAACTCTTGATTGCCAATGGGGCCAACGTGAACGCGGGAGCCAAGTTTGGCGACTTACCCATCGATATCGCTTCGCAGTTCGGTTACAAGGATATGGTTGCGCTGCTGATTGACAAAGGATCAAGCGTTAACTCAAGAACCATAAATGGTTTTACGCCGCTCGACGCAGCCGTTGCTGGGGGAAGGGTGGATGTTGCAAAGTTTCTGATCGCCCATGGAGCCGATGTCAATGCGAAAACTTCTACTGGCTGGACGCCGCTTCAGTTCGCGGCATACCACATAGGTCAATCACCGGACATAGGTCCATTAGCAGGTAACTGGCTTAACGGCGAGGATCTTGCCGTTCTGTTGATCGTACACGGCGCGGATGCTTATGCCAAGAACGATCAGGGAAAAACGTCAATCGACCTGGCCGCGGCCAACGGAAACAAACTCTTTCCTGAGTTGTATGCGCCGGCCTGGAAGGGGTCGAGACCAAGTTTCGGCTGCGGAAACAAGCATGCACTGACCTTCGTCGAGTCGGAGATTTGCGCCCTGCCGCTATTGCGGCACCTTGACCGGCAGCTGGCTGACGCCTATTCGGCCGCATTGAAGACGGACGACGAACAAAACATTGTGAAAGATCAGCAGCGCAGTTGGCTGCACCGTCGCAATGAAGAATACAATCAACAAATTCGTGAGCGTTCGCTCTCGGCCCTAGTCGAAATGTACAATCGCAGAATTTCGGAATTAAAACGGCCGCCCTACGAAAATCCCAACACGACTCTGGCTGAAATCTTTGGTTCGCATCGTCGGCCGGTCATGCCGAATCTCAAGGTCCGCCATCCATTGGCCCGCACGCACTACCTCGGGCGCTATGCTGCCTACCCGGTCCAGGCGGTCGTTCCGAAGGCCGTTTATCCCGCGTCTCCGGGCTGTAAAGCGCTCGTCAAGAACTTCAATCAGTTTCGTAACGTCCCATTCGGCAGCAACAATCCGCAGCTATCCCCTCGGTATCCACAATTTCACCGCCCTCACTGGACTCCTGCACCATGGAATCGCGTGCTGGCCAAAACGGTTGAAACGGGATTTCCGGGTGGTGTTTGCCCCAAATACGGAGCCGATGACTGTCAACCGAACTGGCGTAGCTGGTTGAGAAACACCCGGGCCTTGCGTCGAGCGCATATACCGGTACTGTGGCGCACGACTATCGACCTTTTGGGGAATGGCGAGCACGAGACCCTCATCCGCCTGCGGATGCCGCCTGCGGGTTACGGTGACGGCGGCTCGACTGTGTTCCATCTGCCGCCTTCGTCCTACAGCCCGTATATCGACAACAAACTCTACATGCTGCCGTTGCCACATCCGCAGATGGCCCGGGGGTTCAATGGTTTCCTTGGGTGGGAATGGGCCACCGTACCCACCGATATCATCGGAAACACGGACGACAAAAAGCACCCCTTTTATGTGTTGAGCTGGAGCCGCTCATCTGCGCTGACATTACCGTCCGCACCATACGGGACCAGTGGAATCATCGGGGTGGTGGCCCTAACGAAAAGTCCGTCTGGCGGCCAGCAGGCGTACCACTATGTGCCACTGGGCAATATTGCCTGGATTCGGCCCGTTCACGTCTATGCCGGACCGGGGCCGGGCGGATGGCCGCGTCTGTTCTCCAAAGGCCAAAAGCTCCGTTCCGCCTGTGCGCAGGTCCTGCCGCTTGCCCAGTCGCAGTTCGACTCCGACGCGTTTTATCTCTATGGGCCCCCGCCGGTTCCGCCCGGGTACGCGAGCACGTTCGCGCTCGGCCCTGTGCCCGGAAACATTTCGGGCGGCGGGATTCAATACAACCACAAGTTGTTCCGAACACTCACAAACCCGGCCCACTCGCCGAATGTAACGGTATATTGGCAGAAGACGCCTTCTCTGGGACGGCGGTTCGTGCTCATTGATGAACCCTTCAACTGGGAGGGAGACTGGTATGCGCTCCTTTCAATTGCGGCCGACACCACTCCTGCGCATTTCTGGACAGAGTTCTCGAGTTCCAACCGATTCATAGGACCCCAAATTCCGGGAATGATTACCGTCATCCGTTATGGTTGGCGTCCTCCTGCAGTGTTCTCAGACAACCATAATGGCCATATGTGGGCGATCGATGTCGGTGCGTCCTATTTTTTTCTCGGCAGCTGGCAGGTTCATCCGCTGGACGCCACGGCGGCACACTCGCCATGCACCGTGCAATTCGGTCCGCCGGTTGCGAATGCCGTCTCGTTGCTGCCCGCCGCTGTCGGTACCTTGGCAAGCCTCTTAGATCGCGCCTTGGGGTCTGGTCAAAATGAAGGCACGCTGCACCCGACCGGGACTATACGTAGTTTGGTCCAAACCATGTGGGCCAATGTCCTCCTGCGTCCCTGGGCATTGACGAACCGGCCGTACAATACGCGTGCGCAGGTGGATACGGATTTGCGCGCGTGGTCAATGGAGAATCCTAGACATCAAAGAATCTATGAAGACCTCGAGCGGCAGTATCCCCTTGCTGAACACGCGCTCAGCCGATATTACCGAGGGCGGTTTCACAAGTCGGAGAAGACAGCCGATATATTGGCCGATCGTGCGCTGGATATCGCGTTCCGGTCGTATTTCGTGTTTCCACCCGCGGACGGGGGAGGCTGACGCGATTGGGGGATTCCATGACCCAGACCTGCGCATAGCGCCCCAACACCTTCCCGATGCTGGGTTGTTCGCAACGGCCGATCTTCAGCGTAGATTATTTTGGCGGCATACGGGCTGAAGGCACGTACTGCTTCAGAATGGTTCTGTTTCCTCTGTTGCGGGTGAGCGTTGAGCTTTCTCGCGCGACTTGATGCGATCCTTGGCGGTTGCACTACTTTCCTTGAAGCGGAATGACTCGTTGCCGGTTTCGATGAGTTGGCAATGATGCGTCAGCCGATCCAGCAGCGCGGTGGTCAGCTTGGCATCGCCGAACACGCTGCTCCATTCCGAGAAGGTCAGATTAGTCGTGATGATGACGCTGGTCCGCTCGTAGAGCTTGGAGAGCAGGTGGAACAGCAATGCGCCGCCGGCCTGAGAGAACGGCAGATAGCCCAGCTCGTCGAGAATGACCAAGTCCATCTGCATCAGGCTGAGGGCCAGCTTGCCCTGTTTGCCCGCTGCTTTCTCCTGCCCCAGCGTATTGGCAAGATCCACCGTGGAGTAAAAGCGCACTCTTTTGCCGTGCTGCTGAATGCCGGAGACGCCAATCGCCGTTGCCAGATGGGTTTTGCCGGTGCCTGTTCCGCCGACCAACATGAGATTCTGTGCGGCATCGGTAAACTCCAGGGTGGCAAGCTGACTGATCAGTTGTTTATCCACCTTAGGATTGCCCGAAGTCGAAGCCCAGCAGGTTCCGGTGAACCGGGCAGCATTCATTTGATACCGCAAGGTACGGAGGCCTCGATCATGAGTTTCCGCCTCCAGCAGATGATGCAGCAGCCATACCGACGAGTCCAGCGACGCCGTGGCGCCCTGGCTTTGCAGCTCGACATAGCAGTCCGCCATACCCTGTAACTTGAGCGCCTTGAGTTGGGTGATGATGTCAGACATGGGACACCTCCTGCGCATTCAGGCTGTCATAGCGCGAGGTATCCGCCAGCGGTTCTTCGATGAGCGTGAGACGGGTTTCCACCTGTGCGGGCAGTGGCGACGGACTCAGACGTGCCAGCACGTTGATCACATGCTCGACACTGAGTAACCCCGACTCCAGCACCAGCTCGACTGCGACCAGCACCGCCTCCAAGCCATGGGCCGGCACGGCGGCAAGCACACGGGCCATGGTGCGGTCGCCCTGTTGTCGTTCTCGTCGTCGTAAGGCGGTTTGCAGTTTGGCAAAGGGGACTGGCATATCGGCAAACGGCGCGCCGTTGCGCAAGGCGCCGGGCTTCTTCTCAATAAGCGGGATGTAGTGCTGCCAGTCATAGCTGACCTGGTCACGCTCCAGCAGCCGTGTATGGCACGCCACGATCGCATTCTCGGCAGACACCTCGATCCGGGCTGGGTAGAGGTGGATCGCCACCTTCTGGTTGGCCAGATGGCAGGGGACGGAATACCGGTTACGTTGCACAGTGACCAGACAGGTACTGGAAACGCGCGCCAGCACCTCGACATAGCCATCGAACGGCGTTGGCATCGGCAACGGTAATGCCGGCGTCGCTTCACTGAGCCACGCATCACGAACTTTGGTGAGGTCGTGCCCCCGGATGCCGGACAGCGGACGCGACGCGATAACGTTCTGCCGCCAGACCGACGCGACCGATGTTTCGGCGGCGCGCCCCTTCTTCTGAGACGAGACTTCGACGAGGTAGCGGTCCAGGGCTTCGGACAGCGTCGTGCCCTCGGCCTCCGATCGCGAGACGAACATACCTCGTGCCATCTCGGACTCGATTGTCGAAGCCCACGCCTCGGCCTTGGCTTTGGAATCGAGCGTGCGGACCTGCGCCGGGAATCCTCGCCGGCGGATGTGCGCCTGCCAGACGCGCTTGCCCTTCGGACCCTTACGCGGAATGAACGAGGCCATGATGCACCCCATCAGTGGTTATCTGTGGGGTGCTCTACCCGGTTCCGGGTCGGATTACAGCGATGTTACAGCAAACTCGGGTAGAGACCGCCGGAGATCGCTGTAACCAATTGATTTATTGGCGCGCCCTAGAGGATTCGAACCTCTGACCTTTGGAATCGGAATCCAACGCTCTATCCAGCTGAGCTAAGGGCGCGTGATGCGAATTATACCAACTTTTGGCTGCCAGCCTCCGTGCTTTTGGA
>JAJYBW010000191.1 GCA_021778815.1 Acidobacteriota bacterium
CGTTCGATACCACTGCAGTCCCGCTCCAAACTCAAATGTGAAGTTGAAAGAAGAACTGTCTTGAACGGGAATGTCGCGAGGGGCGAACAGAAATCCTCCATTGCCCATGAACTCCGGCTGGATTCGCCGATGGGTGAATCCATTCAGCTTCAGTCCGACAGGACTGGCGCCGCCTGTGTAGGTCCAGCGCCGCGAATAGTTCGCAGTGAACGAGTCGTTCTGGACGTCTCCATTGGTTTCAATCACGGCAAACACGATTGGATTGGTTGGATCGACCACAACCAACGGCGGCACGAACTGAAACGTCCCAAATTGTGCATTGGTCATGCTGACAAGCGTCGGATCGCTCTCCATCAACAGTGGGCGGACCTCAACAAGGTAAGCTAGTTCAACGGAATGGCGATTGATCATTCGCCAGGCGAAAGAGCCACCGATTCCGACCAGTTTTCTCTGCCGTGCGTAACCCAACACGATATGGGAAGACGTAGGAGAATACTCGCCAAACACGCCCAGATCGTACTTGTGAGTCCAGGTTGTTGGGGGGGATTGCGCGAAGGTCACGCCGCCCACGCAGAGAAATGCAATTAAAGCGAATGGAAGAAAAATCCAAGGCCCAACTGTCCCAGTTTTCATGCGGATCTCGAGAACCAGCCTAGCACGCCATATCTAAGCGAAAAGAATGAACCACGATCGTTTCCCCGCTTGATCCACTTCTGCGATACTCAAATGGCATGTACAAACGAGTTCTCCTCAAACTTTCCGGCGAGGCATTGGCGGCAGACCGCGGCTTCGGGGTCGACGTCGCACGCATTCACGAAATTGCGGCGGAGATTGCCGATGTACATTCGATGGGCGTGGAACTGGCGATTGTGGTGGGCGGCGGAAATTTTTTCCGCGGAGTGGCCGAGCAGGCGCAGGAGATGGATCGCGTTTCGGCCGATCACATGGGCATGCTGGCCACCATTATTAACGCGCTGGCGGTTCAGGACGCGCTGGAGAAGCAGAACGTTTTTTGCCGGGTGATGAGCGCCATTGAAATGAACCAGGTATCGGAGCCATATATCCGTCGCCGGGCGATTCGGCATCTAGAAAAAGGTAGAGTGGTTATTTTCGCCGCGGGTACGGGAAATCCATATTTTTCGACCGATACGGCTGCGTCTCTGCGGGCGATGGAGATTAAAGCTGACGTGCTGTTGAAGGCCACCAAGGTGGACGGCATTTACAGTGCCGACCCAGTGCTGCACAAGGACGCGGTGAAGTTTGAGGAAATCAGCTACATGGAAATCCTGCAGCGCAACCTGCGCGTGATGGACATGACGGCTGTGAGTCTTTGCAAGGATAACGATCTGCCGATGATCATTTTCAGCATGAACCAACCGGGCAACATTCGGCGCGCAATCGCCGGCGAAAAAGTTGGCTCCCTGGTCACGACGTAGGCACAAATGGCAGTCGCTATCGCTATACCCCGCCGGCCTGTAATGCCCGCATTGACGGGTCTTCGCGCCTTTACTGCGACCAACATCGTGTTTTTTCATTTTTGGAACCCGGCATGGTTCGGCCCGCTGGCTCCCATGATGGATAACGGCTACGTGGGCGTGAATTTCTTTTTTCTTTTGTCGGGATTCATTCTTGCCTACAACTATTCCGACCGCTCGGATGCCGGTCAGTTCGACCGCAAGCAGTTCTGGCAGACGCGCTTTTCTCGACTTTATCCGGTGTATGTGCTGGGGCTGCTGATTTCGATTCCGATTCTGGAACTGGAATGGAAGTACCGGACGCATGCGCAGTTTTTTCAAGGGCTGGGACTGACGGCCATCATGCAGCAGGGCTGGAGCCCAAGGCTGTGCACGTTCTGGAATACGCCGGCGTGGACGCTCTCCTGTGAGACGGTTTTCTATTTGCTGTTCCCGTTGCTGGTGGCGATCAAGTGGCCGCGGAAGACGGGAAAACTGCTGCTGATCCTGGCGGGGTGCTGGCTGGCTTCGCTGGTGGTTCCTGCGGTCTATATGTGGGTTCGGCCGGATGGGCTAGGGCCGATCACCCGCATGTCGAACAGCTACTGGCTGCGCGCGGTGAAGATGACGCCGCTGCCGCATCTGCCCACGTTTACCGCCGGCATCGTGTTGTCAAAGCTGAACGACCGCATGCAATTGCAGAATCGTACTCGTTATTGGCTGGCGATTGTGGGACTGGGCAGCGTGTGTGCGGTTCTAATGCAGGGACGGAATATGCCATTTCTGCTGATGCATAACGGGCTGATCACGCCATTGTTCGCCATCACGATTCTAGGGCTGACGGGACATCACCCGATCACGCGGTTCCTGCGTTTTCCGCTGTTCGTCGCGGTGGGCGAGGCTAGTTATTGCCTGTACATTCTTCACTTCAACCTGTGGCGACTGATCCACACCAGCGGCGTGCTGGTGCGGCTGCACATTGCGCGCTTCGATCCCTGGATTTCGTACCTGATGCTGGAGATTGCGGCGCTGGTGGCTTATCGAGTTGTCGAGCGACCGACGCGCAACTGGCTGCACCAGGTGCTGCCAGCGCTGAGGCATGCGCGGGGACAATTCCCAGCGGCCCGCGTTGCCGCTCCGCAGACTATTGCGGCGGAGCAGGCTTCCGAAGGCTGAGCGGACGGCGGGCAAAGTAGTAGAGCGATCCGGCCAGCAGCGCGAACATCAACACAGAAACCCAATCGTGATACAGCGGATTTTTCGACGACATCTTCAAAATGTCGAAGCGGCCTGTCGCGGACTCGTACAACTTGAGCGCGACGCCTAACAGACCGACGATTCCCCCGGCAGCAATCAATCCGCTGGCGTAGAGAGAGCCGGGACTGATCTCGCCTTCGAGCGCGCCCGGAGACGTACCATCGCGTGCCACGGCGCGATCAATCATCCACCGCACCACGCCGCCGCAGAAAATAGCCAGCGTTGTGCCGATCGAAAGATAGGCGCCGACGGCGAAGGACAGCGAGCGGACGCCGAGCAGTTCTACCGTAATTACCAGGAAAACTCCCAGAAGAATCAGTCCCCAGGGAAGCTGCCGGGTCAGGATGCCATTGATCACGGTCGCCATTAACCGCGCCTGCGGGGCGGCGGCGCGTTCGCTGCCGATGCCTTCAATCCACTGGACTTCAATGTGGCCGGTGGCGGGATTGAAAAGATATTTTCCGTCGGCCAGTTTGTGCGAGCCGAGCGCGTTGAGCAGGACATATTTGCTACCGTTGTCGATCTGCTCTTTTCCGTTGGCCAGCTTGACGCGAAATTCGCGGCGGGAGAAATGTTCCTGCTGAACGGTCACTCCATCGGCAGGCTGGGCAAGATTGTAGGGAACGTTGGTCGGGCGAAATTCTTCCAGGCCCTTGTTCATCGCCGTCAGCGTAACGCCGATCGACACGGTGGAGATGCAGACTCCGATAAGAAGCGCGAGTTGCTGCTTCCAGGGGGTCGCGCCGATCAGGAATCCGGTCTTCAGGTCCTGCGAAGTATCGCCGGCGTTGGCGGAGGCGATGCACACCACACCGCCAATGGTGATGGCCAGCGCGCCGAAGGCAGGAGCGGTCCAACCCTTGACCAGAAAAATCGCCGAGGTTGCCATCAAGGTGGCGATAGTCATGCCGGAGATAGGATTGGCGGAGCTGCCGATGAGGCCGACGATGCGCGAGGAGACGGTAACGAACAGAAATCCAAACAAGACGACCAACAGCGAGGCTGCCAGGTTGGCGAGCAGGCTGGTTTGCGCGCCGGGCACGGGCTTGAACGTGAGGAACAGGAACATCAAGACGACCAGCAGTACCGAACCACCGACGACGACTGACATGGGGAAGTCGCGGTCCGTGCGTTTTTCTGCGGCCGCCACGGCACGCGATTTTCCGATGCTGGCGATGCCTTCGCGGAACGCCGCCCATATGGTGGGGAGAGTGCGAAGCAAAGTCAGAATGCCCGCGGCGGCCACGGCTCCTGCTCCCATAGGTCGGACATAAGCGGCCCACAGATCGCTTGGCGACATTTGCGAGATCGGCTGCGTGCCCGGATAGATGGGGCCGGCAAAATGCGCTCCGAAGAAGTGAATGGCGGGCATCAGCACCAGCCAGGAAAAGACGCCGCCAGCGAAAATGGTTCCGGCAACGCGTGGACCGATGATGTAACCGACGCCGAGATACTCCGGCGTGGCATCGGCGCGGATGGCGGAACCGGGCAGCCATTTGGGCTCGTAATTCGGCGTGCTGGGCCACGCGCTGAACAGGTTGCCATTTTGAAACAGGGTGTAGATCCCGCCCAGGCCGAGACCCCAGAAGACGCGGCTGGCAAACGAGCCGCCACGCTCGCCCGCGAGAAGAACGTCAGCGCAGGCGGTGCCTTCCGGGTAGGTGAGATGGCCGTGTTCCTTGACGATCAGTTCTCTTCGCAGCGGAATCATGAAGAAGACGCCGAGCCATCCGCCCAGCAGTGCCAGGAAAAAGATGCGCGAGTATTCCAGATCGAAGCCGAGAAAGATCAGCGCCGGCAGGGTGAAGATGACGCCGGCGGCGATGGATTGGCCGGCGTTGCCGGTGGTCTGGACAATATTGTTTTCCAGGATGGAGGCGCGGCCGAGGGCACGCAACACGCTGATCGACAGCACCGCGATGGGAATGGAGGCCGCGACGGTGAGTCCGGCGCGGAGACCGACATACACCGTGACGGCGCCAAACAGGATACCGAAGATGCAGCCGAGGAAAATGGCACGGAAGGTAAACTCCGGGCGCGAATCATTCGGCTTTACGTACGGCTGAAATTCCGCGGGCGATGGGGCGAGGCTGGCCGACAGGTGCGAATCGGCGGGTGGGTTGGATGGCTGTTCGGTGGTGCTGGCCAAGATTTGCGCCTCCCTGAAACAAAATCCAGCAAACGGTTGAGTGTAGAGCATTCGCTAGGCTTCACGATAGACGATCTTTTTGTTTACTCCCACCCAAGACAAAAATGGTGCATTCACGTGCCCGGCCAATCGCATGGGGCAAAAAAATTCTGTCACGCCGGCTGTTCGATTCATGAATTCCGAATATACTGCACTCAGCCGGATCGAACCGGGCGCATGGCCGACACGCTCTGGCACGTGAAGCGTTCCTGACAGGAACGATTTATGGTTGGGAGGTGCGTCTTCCCTAGGCAGTCCCCGAGGTCTCCAGACCGAGCCAGTATGCTTCCGCCATCGGAGATGGCCGCTTGGCGCGCGGTCGCGCGTGTTCTGCGAAGTCCACTGGATGTTCTTCGAAACCCCCTAGACGCTGTCAGTTGTGCCGTTTTCCCCTCCCAGTGCAGGCTCTGCAATCAACCCCTGCTGCATCTTTCCACCGCGCCGATTTGCGCCGTTTGCTGGGCCGATCTGCCGGAACAAATCCCAGACAATTTATGTACGGTGTGCGGCGAGCGGCTGAGCGTGGGCGGTTTGCGCTTTGCGACGACCGCAGCAGCGCGAGGTTCCGACGGCGGAAATCTCTGCCATTTGTGCGAACGGGCGCGGCCACCGTTTCAACTGGCGGTTGCCTACGGGGAATATGAAGGCACGCTGCGCGGGTTGATCCACCTGCTGAAGTATGAACGCATCCCAACGATTGCTGGGCCACTGGGTGCGCTGCTGGCCAGCACGATTGCGCGGTGCCAGGATTTGCCGCCGAGTCTGACGGTGGTGGCCGTTCCGCTGCATGGAAGCAAGCAGCGGGAACGCGGGTTCAATCAAACTGTGCTGCTGGCCGAAGCGACGGTGCGCAGTCTGCGCCGGCAACGTCCTGATCTTGAATTGCACCTGGCGTTCGAGGCGATGGGACGCCGGCGTGCCACGGAAACCCAGGCCGGCCTGACCCCGCATCAACGACGCCGCAATCTACGCGGCGCTTTTTTTGTTCGCCAGCCAGAGAAAGTGGCAGGGCGCGCCATGCTGCTGCTGGATGACATTTACACCACTGGAGCAACGGCGCGGGAATGCACGCGAACGCTGCTGAGTGCAGGGGCGACCTCCGTACATGTGGCGACGCTGGCGCGCTCGCAGCGGGAAGGCGTGGCATTTTGGGATGCAGTGGGAGCGGCGGGAACGACGCTGGCGCCGCTGTCTACGAATGAGTCAACGGCAGTTTCAAGCTTCGGGAATCGAGATTAGGGGAGGAAAGCAGATGCCTACGGGAAGAGCCACGGTGTATGCCCGCAAACAAAAGCCTCAGGCGAAATGCCACACGGGCCACTCTGAGCCCAAGGTGCTGCAGGAGCGGTCGTCGACCCAAACGGCCTCGCCGATGCACACGCCGGTGCTGGTGCTGAACGCCTCCTACGAACCGATTAATATTTGCGGGGCGCGACGAGCGCTGGTTCTAATCCTGAAGGGAGTGGCGCGTCCAGAAGAAGAGCATGCGACGCTGCTGCACGCGGCGCGGGTGCGCGTGCCGGTGCCGTCGGTGATCCGGCTGCTGGAGTATCGCCGCATTCCCCACCAGACGCGGGCGCTGTCTCGCAAAAATATCCTGCTGCGCGACCGCAACACCTGCCAATATTGCGCCACCATTCTGCCGGCCAGCGAATTGACTCTGGACCACGTGGTGCCGCGCTCGCGGGGAGGACTCTCCACCTGGGAAAATTTGGTCGCATGCTGCCACACCTGCAATCGCACCAAGGGCAACCAGATGATTCATGAGCTGGAAGGGATGCG
>JAJYBW010000192.1 GCA_021778815.1 Acidobacteriota bacterium
TGGGCGCGTTGACTCGGCGGTTGAATCTCTCGTTCGTCCGCCATGTAAACCAGCAAACCCTTGTTCGGCAGCGATTTCGAATACCCAACGACGAGCTGCTGGTAATACTGATCCACGGAAAACTCGAACAATTTCTCCTGCTCCGGCTTCAGCGGCACCAATTCCAGATTCGCCGGGCTCATCGTCAACAACGCAAACTTCATCGTGCCGCCGCGAAAATAGACGTAACTCCCGTGGGTGACCGTCGGTTTTTCATTGGCAGACTGCCCTTGAGCGTTCAACTTATTCCCAGTACCGAATATCAGGTTCAACCGGTCTCCCGAAATATTGATGTCGTGCAATTGTCCGCTGACATAGGGTGGCGGAAACATCTGGTCGATCGGGAATACGATATCGTTGTTCACAATCTGGAACGACTGCTTTCGCTTCGGCTTCGCAACAGTGGACACCTTGATCCCCAGCATGTTGAGCACGTCTTGATGAATAACGCCTGCCACGGTCATGTTGGCCAGATGCATGCGCATGTCGCCGTCTGGAGTTACGTGCAGGCTGGCCGTCCCGGAAAATGGAACATCCACCAGCTTATGAAACTCCCCTTTCACCTGGATTGACTGGTCGGGATTGAATGTGAGACTCAGGTTCTTCAGCGGCGTCTTGGCGCGCGGTAGGATGAAATTGTTCGCCAGGGCCGCCAGGTCCGTCGACGAAATGCTGGTGGCCGCTTTGTCGATCTTCAAGGTGAAGGACTTTGTGTCATCGAGCGAAACCACTCCGTGTTTTCGCGACGGCGCAAGCACGCCATCCAGGCTGTCGACTTGCATCACCACATGGCTCATCACGCGGAACAGAACGCTCTGCATGTGGACGTGGATGGCGCGATCATGGACGGGCGTATGCGTGTCCGCACGGGAACGACTCGAGGCCGCCAACGCCGCATGAATAAAGGCGCCCATCGGCGCAAACATCAGGATGAACAGCAATGCTGGCATCCGCAGACATATTCTGAATTTCAAACCTGGGGTTTCCTCTGCGATATCGATGTCGGCGACGACTGGCGATTGCGATCCAATATCCATTGGGATGCAGATAGACCAGCGCACGTCAGGCGCATCCCGGAGAGGAAAACTTTACTTGTCTTGACTTATTGACGGCCAGCGCGCTTCTGCGCCATCACCAGGCCGCGGGGCGTCGGCAGCAGAATTACCGACAGCAATCCCTCCGCCTCCATCTTCAGCGCAGCTTCACGGACGATTTTCAGATGAGAACTGGCGTCGTGCATCAGAATCATTCCATACGGTCGAATCTGGGGCAGGAAGCGCTTCACTTCCTGCTCGCGGATGGGAGGATCGCTGTCACTGAACAGCAGATCGATTTCACCGTTCACTTGCATTTCCAGGCTGGATTCATTGCGCAGGTCGATCCATTCCGCGAGTCCGGAGCTGGCGACATTCTCCCTTGCCTTGGCGTAAACAACCGGGTCAAACTCGCAGCTCACAACCTTGCCAAAGCCATTGCGCTTCAAGCCTTCCGCAATCCAAAGCGTGCTGACGGCGAGAAAGGATCCGGTCTCGACCACAAGATTTGGCTTGAGGGTGGTGATGAGTGCCCGCAGAAACTCCAGGACTTCCACCTCGGCCGTCATCGAGTCGTACATGCTCCAACGCTCCGGATGCGGGCATTCGGATGTCGGGCGATGATATTCAGGCAGCAGAGCACCCTTGGCGAGCTCGGCCTGCCGCATGATTTTATGCTCTTGTTTCAGCTTCTTTTTGAACAACTGCATAAGGGGTAGGCTGGGATCGGCGTGCGGAACAACCTCGCGGAGAGTTACGCCTTGACGACTTTGCCGGACTTGATGCACCCGGTGCAGACGCGAATCCGCTTGCTGGTCGTGTTCACCTTCGCCTTGACGGTCTGAAGGTTCACGTTCCAACGCCGACGCGTCACGTTGTGGGCGTGCGACACGTTGTTGCCGAATTGCGGTTTCTTCCCGCAAATTTCACATATTTGAGCCATGATCTGTATCCTATATTCTGCGAATGTGGATGTGGCTTTGGGAATTGCACACCGTGGTACGCCGCATCGGAATGTCCGACACACCCGGAGTTCTCTGTTGGCAGAAATCTCCTTCGACCCAAACTATAAGTGTACAGAAAATATACCCTGTAAGCAATTAGTGCCTGTCCCAAACCTACGATAGGAAAGCAGCCTCTGCGAAGCCTTCAGACGTCCCGGCCGTCGTCGATACATGCTCCAGGAATTGCGCTCAGTGAACACCAAATCCCAGCCACAATCCGAGTTCGCAGCACAAAAGCCTGCCCCGCCTCGCTCGTCATGCGAAGCTTTCCATCCCACATGGAGGGTCTTCTGGGTCGCGTTCCTGGTACGCGTCTTGTATATGACGCTGGCCCATACCTATCACCTCCGCACAGATGGCGACCATTTCCAATTCGGCTGGGAGATGGGCCGCGTTGCCCGCGCGCTGGTCACCGGCTACGGATATGCGGACCCATTCATCGGCCACACCGGCCCCACCACTTGGGTTCCGCCGCTCTACCCGTTGCTGATTGCGGCAGTTTTCAAAGTATTCGGCATCTACACGCTCCGATCTGCATGGGTCATCCTCGCCATCAACAGCTTCTTCTCCGCTCTGACTGCGCTCACGACCTATGAGATTGCGGCCCGCTGCTTCAATCGCCGCGTGGCCGTTTGGGCTGCGTGGATCTGGGCCCTCTATCCCGCTGCCATGCAATATGCGGTTCGCTGGATTTGGGAAATGACGCTGAGCACCTGGCTACTATCGCTGATTTTGGTCCTCGCCCTGCGCATGCGGCGGGTCGGCGAGCTTCCTTCTACTGCTGACCTGGGGCCGCACTCGAACAAGGACGGCCGCACCTTGCAGCGGTGGCTGATCTTCGGCGCTCTCTGGGGAATCCTCGCCCTCAGCAATCCTTCCCTCCTGTTGTTCCTGCCCGCCTGCGGCCTATGGGTGCTGCACGAAAGTAGAGACCTTCGGCGACAGTTTGGCTTTGCATTGATTTCTGCGCTCGTATTCATCCTTTGTGTTTCACCCTGGATGGTCCGCAACTCCCTGGTGTTCCATCGCTTCATTCCCATGCGCGCCAACTTTGGTGCGGAGCTCTATCTGGGCAACGGGCCCGGCGCCATGGGCTTCCTGATGGAGTACAACCACCCCTACGAGGCGCCCGACCAGCTTCGCCTCTACAAGCAAATGGGAGAGGTGGCTTACGCCCAGATGCGCGGCCGGGTGGCAAAAAAATATATCGAAAGCGATCCCCGCCTATTCCTTCGCAATTCCATCAAGCGAGTCTATTTCTTCTGGATCAGCGTTCCCCATCCGTCGAGCGGCGCCTGGTATATTGAGGCCGTTCGCGTGGCCAATTTTTCCTTCGCCAGCATTGCCGGTTTATTCGGCCTGGTCCTGGCCTTGAAGCGCCGAATCCCGGCCGCTTGGCTGTTCGCCTGGGCTTTTTTATCGATTCCGCTGATCTACTATTTCGTCACTGTACACGCCAGATTCCGCGACCCCCTGGAGCCATTGATAGCCATCCTGGCCGTCTATCTGTTCCAATCCGCGGAAAAGCGATGGCCCCGCTGGATTCATCGCGACAGAACGGTTGACGCCACCTAGCCACAACCAGTATTCTTAATTGGTTAGGCGATTCGCTCCGCGCGTGCGTTCTGCAACGTGCCTGGATGAAACCCGATCTCCGCGGCATCCACTGCGGCTCATAGGGAAACATGTTCCGCCTGAAATTTTTGTTTGCACCTGGCGAGAGCCAAAGGTGCGGAGGGTTCATTTATGTACGCAATTATTCGCACCGGCGGAAAGCAGTACCGTGTAGCTCCCGGAGATGTGCTGCGAGTGGAAAAGCTGCCGCAGGCAGAAGGCAATGTCGAGTTTACTGAGGTGCTGGCCGCTTCCACCGGCGCACAGGATGCCGGCTTGGCCAAGCCGGGTTCCGCCAAGGTTCTCGCCTCCGTGGTCAACGAAGGACGCGCGAAGAAGATCCTGGTCTTCCACCTCAAGCGCAAGAAGCAATACAAGAAAATGCAAGGTCATCGCCAGTCCTACACCGAAATCAAGATTCACGAGATTCAGGTCGACGGGCAGAGCTTTACCGCCGCAAGCTAAATGCTTCGGCCGTCCGCTTCTGAGGATGGGAGGCGGCAGTTTCGAAATCTAGAACAGTATTCAAGGATTGAATCATGGCACATAAAAAAGGATTAGGCAGTTCCCGGAACGGACGCGATTCGAACTCGCAGCGACTGGGAGTGAAGGCATTTGGCGGCGAAGTTGTGACCGGCGGCTCGATCATCGTGCGTCAGCGCGGCACCCGCCTCAAGCCAGGATTGAACGTAGGCATCGGCAGCGACGACACCCTCTATGCCAAGATCGATGGGCGCGTGCGGTTCGTGGACCGCGGACGCACAGGCCGCTTTGTCGCCGTCGACCCGCTCACTGCGGAAGCCTAAGCCAGAGGCATTCCCTCCCTAGCTTCTGCCGTGCTGTCACGTCCCTGAATTCTCGGCGATGATCAACTAAAGTCTCCGCCTCTCCAAATAAAATTGGCTGACCCCAGGGGTCAGCCAATTTTGTGTCTACAAGTGTCCGTTGCGGGCCTTTAGCTTGCGATCGGTCCGTTGGAGCTGGTTGCCCTTTGCGGCCGGCCATTTGGCCCCATCACATTCTCGACCAGGTCAAACACATCGGTCATGAACGAGGGGGGATAGCTCACCGCAACCTGCCCAGCTGGATTGCCCAGCGTCTGGGCTACATCGTTCCAGCGCATCAACGGCGATGTCACAGGCATCGTGACCAGACGACGTGCCGGTTCCGGCTGCAGGAAGTAAGCCGACCAAAGCGCAATCGCGGAAAGATAGACACCTTCATGCACGATATTTGTTGCGCTGGCCAGGTTTGGCTGGTGCGAGAAGAACGCTGAAATCACCAGGTCGCCGACCGCCATCAGGCCAAAGCCGAATGTCACGCCAAAGATGCGGCTGCGGAAAGGAACTCCCAGAGTATTGGAAGCGAAGGCAAGGAAGGTCAACATGCAGAGCGCTAGAACGCTCTGAGAGCGCATCAACACCTGGGCGGAGGCCAAGAGAAGACTCATTCCGCTGGTGTGGGGAGTGATCCCAGACGCGAAGGCCAGGATGACAGAAATCGTGATGGCCCAGAAGAAGATCGGCTGACCTAGCATCTGCACTCCAGGGATCGAGCGAACTGCATGGCGGAACATCTCGTGCAGCACCCGCAGGATCAGAATCGCACCAACACCAAAGGATACCCAATATACGTAGAAGTACACGTAATAGGCATGAACGCCGCTGATGAGATGTAGGCCGTTGAGAGAGAGATCGCCCAACTGGATCGCCTGAGAAATAGCGCTGAAGAGAAGAAACTGCCAGAAGGCCGGATAAATCCGATTCTTTTGAGCCCTGTACACGCAATACAGGGCAGCAGAAAGGACCAGCGTTTCAAGAAAAACTGGAAGAATGATATGTAGCCAGATGGACATAAGGTTGCTCCGAGTGAACTCGAAGAATACCTCACAGCAAGACAGTCCGCAACAATAAAGTTGCGTTGGTGCCAAAAAGGGATTACCTTAGGTCCGAGGTTACTTGTTCAATCCGCAGGTCGATCCTGGCTCACACATAGGCACAGGTGAGGCGCTGTTGCTCGCGATCAGGGTGGCGTTCGGTGCGGTTGCAACTGATTTAGATGCCAGCATATGGTCTGCAGCGAAGCCAGTGATCAACATTCCGAGAACGAGGGCGCGGATAGCAAGTTTCATGGTGGGGTGTCCTTTAGTTACTATGAGATTTGTATTTAAAGCTTGGATTGCTTGACATCACTGAGTATACTGATTAAATCGGATAAGTCTATATTTCCCAATAATATATCAGCATATTTACTAATTATGTGACCGAGGTAACCACCCGAGGCCCATTTTGGGTAGTTTGTTGCATGGTTTGTGCAACCTTACAATGCCCCTTTTCCATTCCACCTCCCTCGCTCTCCACTGCCAGCCGCTGGGCTCCCGCTATCAAGCAACCTTTTTCGCCCGAGATAGATTCAACATCACGCGATTTTCGGCTCCCCGGGCCTCTGCCTCCGCCCACACCGCGACCAGAAAAGAGCCGTGTTTCCCGCATCTAAAACCCTCCTGCGCCTCGAAAAACAATCCCTCCCGCGACCCTCGCCGCATGGTAAAATAAACAGTAGCTCCACTTCGGATAAGTCCTTTCTGAATCAAGCTTTTGCCCGTGTTTGGGCCTAAACTGCTGACGGCGGACATCTTCCGAATCGACACAGTTTCATCAACCCGTTTCCGGAGTCCCATGGCAGAGAAAGCGCTCATCCCCGAAATCACCGCCGAAACTCCCGCAGGCGTCCCTCTCGAAATTACCCGGGAAGAGACCAATACCGCAGCCCAGTCCGCAACCCGGCAGCGCGCCAGCGACAAATACACCAGCGACAACATCAAGGTGCTGGAGGGTCTGGAGGCGGTGCGCCTGCGTCCTGCCATGTACATCGGCTCGACTGGTGAGATGGGCCTCCACCACCTGGTGTACGAAGTTGTCGACAACTCTGTCGACGAAGCCATGGACGGTCATGCCACCCGCATCGAAGTCACCATTCACATG